>JAAYZY010000312.1 GCA_012514615.1 Chloroflexota bacterium
CAGCACCAGGGCATCCAGCTCGTGGGCCAGGGCCATGGCCTCGGTGCTGTCGGCGATGAGCTCACGGCTGGGCAGGGGGTAGCGCATCCCCTGGTGGCCCATGGCGATGCCGTCACAGATGGCGATGGCCGGGAACTCCAGGGGCACGCCCCCGGCCATGCGCACTCCGGCTGCCGCGGCCCGGGCCAGGACATCCAGGTGCACGTGGCCGGGCACCAACTGGTTCTGCGCGTTGACCACGCCCACCAAGGGCCGCCCCAGCTCCTCCGGGGTGAGGCCGGCGGCGTAGAAGAGGCTGCGGTGCGGGGCGCGGCGGAAGTCCCCCTGCCGCGCTGTCAAGCGTTCTCGGTCCATGGTCTGCCCTCCCACCATACGGCGAGGCTCTATCCCTGGGGTGGATCGTCTTCTTCTGGCGGCTCGGTGGGTTTGGGTGTGCCCAGCTCGTCCACCAGGCCGCTGAGCTCCCGATTCACCGTCCGCAGCGCCTCCACCACTTTCTGCTTGGCGATTTGGGTGGCCTCTTTGCGCTGCAGCGACTCCCAAGCCTCTTCCACCTCGCTCTGCACCCGCTTGGCAGATGGGTGCTCCTTGGCCGTCTGCAGGCCTCGCTCCAGCTCCCGCACCAGGGTCTCGAAGCCGTCTTTCATCTCCTGGCGGAAGCGCTGTCCTTCTGGGCTCTCCCAAGCGGCCTGCGCCGTCTTGCCCAGGCGGCGGCCCAGCTCGGCCAGCTCATCGCCCAGGTCGCCTGTTGGCGTCTCGGGTCCGGCCTGTGGCGTACGCTCCTCGTTGCTCATGGAACCCCTCCTTCCCGCCTCGTGGCGGTTGCATCGACCTCAGTGTACCACGGAATCTTACGCAAGGGAAGAGGCGGCCAGACCCTATTGGGCAACACAAGCGTTTGCGCTTCTGTTGTTCTGGATGCTATAATCGCTCTGGTCTGCGCCGCGCCGAGGCAGGGTCGCAGGCCGCAGCCCACCTGCCCTTACGGCGATACGCACCAGGAGGAAGGCAGTGCGCGCACTGACGACGCTCTTCGCCCGCGGCGACCGGCGGGTCTTCGCTCTCGCCCTGGCATGCATCCTCATCTTGGGGGGCGCCCTGCGTCTCTCCAACCTCAACTGGGATGCCTACCAGCACGCCCACCCAGACGAGCGGCACATCACCATGGTGGCCAGCAGCCTGCGCTTGCCCTCCGACCTCAAGCTGCTGCTGGACCCGTTCCGCTCCACGGTGAATCCGTTCCGCGCCCCACCGCAGGGCAGCCAATCGGTGGGGGAGCCCCGCGCCTTCACCTACGGGCACTTCCCCCTCTACCTGATGACGGCCGTGGCCAACGGCATGGAGCACTTCCTGCAGCCCTCCACCGGCGTCCGCTGGGCCGACTACGACCACATCCACCTGGTGGGGCGGGTCCTTTCGGGCCTCTTCGACCTTCTCACAGTGGTCTTCATTTTCTTGCTGGGGCGGCGGCTGTACGGCCCCGGCGTAGGGCTGCTGGCCGCAGCGCTGCTGGCGGCCACGGTGACCCACATCCAGCTCTCCCACTACGCCGCCTTCGACGTAGTGCAGGCCACGTGGGTGGCGGCCACGGTCTACTTCTCCGTGCGCCTGGCCGAAAACGGCCGCGCCCGGGACCTGGCACTGGCCGGCCTGTCGGCTGGCTTGGCCATCGGCTCGCTGGTGCGCGCCGCGCCAGTGCTGGCCGCGGTGGCGGTGGCCGTGCTGGTACGCCTGCTGCAAGCGGCCACGGCGCGGCGGGCCGACATGGCTCGCTGGGTGCTCGGGGGCCTGGGGGCGCTGCTGTTGGCGCTGCTGGTCTTCGCCACGACCAACCCGTTCTCCATCTTGGACAGCGCCCAGTTCCTGCGGAACATGGAAGAGCAGAGCGCCATGGTCAGCGGGGAGGCCGACTTCCCCTTCACCCGTCAGTACCGCGGCACCACGCCTTTCCTGTACCAGATCGAACAGCAGGTGCGGTGGGGCATGGGCTGGCCGCTGGGCCTTTTCGCTTTCGCCGGCCTGGCCTGGGTGATCGGACGCGCCGTGCGAGGGCGGGCCACGAGGGGTGAATGGGTGCTGCTAGCCGGCGTGGTGCCCTACTTCATCATCAACGGCCTCTTCATGGTCAAGTTCATGCGCTACATGATTGTCATCACGCCGTTGTTGGTGCTCATGGGCGCTTACCTGCTGGCCGAAACGACTCGGGCCCTGCGCCGGTGGCTGCCCCGGGTGCGCCTGCCCCAAGCGGCGGCCTGGGCCCTGCCGACGCTGGTGCTGCTGGCCACCTGGCTCTACGCCGTGGCCTTTGCCGGCATCTACGCCCGCGAGCACACCTGGGTCTCGTCCTCCCGCTGGATCTACGCCAACGTGCCCGACGGCTCTGTTCTGGCTGTGGAGCACTGGGACGACGAGCTGCCCAAGACCATCGACGAGCCGGGGATGAACCCTGGGGCCCACCGCTACCAGCATCTGCGCCTGCCGCTCTACGAGGACGACAACCAGGGCAAGTACGAGATCATCAAGCAGACGCTGCAGGAGGCCGACTACATCTTCCTTTCCAGTAACCGGCTCTACGGCTCCATCCCGCGGCTGCCCCAGCGCTACCCCATGACGATCCGCTACTACGATCTGCTCTTCAGCGAGCAGCTAGGCTTCGAGAGGGTGGCCACTTTCACCTCCCGGCCGCAGCTCCTGGGCGTCGAGATCGTGGACGACGGGGCCGACGAGAGCTTCACCGTCTACGACCACCCCAAGCCGATCCTCTTCCGCAAGGTGCGCACCCTCTCTGATCAGGAAATCTGGGCCCTGCTGGGCGGCACCTGGGAGGGGGCCATCCCTGGCTGGACCGGCCAGCGGTCAACGCGCCAACCCAGCCAGGACGAGGTGGCCAAGACGCTGCTGCTGGATCGGCCGGTGAACGAGCTGCCGGTGGTCAACGACTTTCGCTGGAACAGCCTGGCCAATCGCTCCACCGCGGTGGCCGTAGCCTGCTGGTGGCTGGCCCTGGCGGTATTGGGGTTGGCGGCCCTGCCCCTCACCTACACGGTCTTCGGGCGTCTGCGGGGGCGCGGCTACCTCTTCGCCCGCTCGCTGGGCCTGTTGGTGGTGGGCTACATCAACTGGCTGCTGGCCAGTTTGGGCCTGCTGGGCAACCGCCTAACGACCCTTTGGCTGGGCATCGCCGTGCTGGCGGCGCTCTCGGCCTGGCTCACCTGGCGCCAGCAAGCCGCCTTCGCCGCCTGGCTGCGGGAGCACCGCCGCTTCATCCTCTTCTCCGAGGCCCTGTTCGCGGCGGCCTTCCTCCTCTTCGTGGGCATCCGCATCCTGAACCCGGACCTGTGGCAGCCCTGGAACGGCGGCGAGAAGTCCATGGAGTTCGCCTTCCTCAACGCCATCGTCCGCAGCCCCAGCTTCCCGCCCTACGACCCATACTACGCCCACGGTTACATGAACTACTACTACTACGGCCAGTACCTCATGGCCGTGCTCATCAAGCTCACCGGCATCACCCCGTCGGTAGGCTTCAACCTGGCGGTGGCCACCCTCTTCGCCCTCACCGTGGCCAACGCCTTCACCGTGGTCTACAACCTGGCGGCCAAGCGCAGCGCCCCCTGGCGCGAAGGGCTGACCGCAGCGCTGCTGGGGCCGTTCTTCGTGGCCCTGCTGGCCAACCTGGCCACGCCGCTCTGGTACCTGCGGCGTCTGGGCGAGCTGAGCAACAGCTCGTTCACCAGTGGCCTGCCCGGCCTGCAGACGGCGGTGCGGGGCGCCGGCGGCCTGCTGCAGGTGTTGCAGGGGCAGGCCAGCCTGCCGGCCTTCAACTACTGGGACCCCAGCCGGGTCATCCCGTTTACCATCAACGAGTTCCCCTACTGGTCGTTCCTCTTCGCCGACCTGCACCCGCACATGATCGGCTTGGCCTTCACGCTCCTGTTCGTCGGCCTCTGCCTGAACCTCTACCGCGCCGGGCCGCAGCCAGCGGCACCCGAGATCGGTGTGCCGCGGATCTGGGCGGCGCTGCCGTCGGCCGGCCGGGTGGCCGGCTGGCTGCTCCTGCCGCTGGCTCTGGGCGCGCTGGCGGCCATCAACACCTGGGACATGCCCACCTACTTGGGCTTGGCCACGGCTGCCTTCCTGCTGCGGGCCTACCAGGGCAGCGGCCGGGTGCGTTGGGCGGCAGCCATCGCCTTCGCCGTGGGGCTGGCTGGCGCCAGCTACCTGCTCTACTTGCCGTTCTTCGCCCACTACCAGGCCATCGCCGTGGGCATCGGGCTGGTGCGAGGCCAGGGCAGCCTGGGCGACTGGCTCACGGTGTGGGGGTTCTTCTTTTTCGTGGCCCTGTCGTGGGGTTTGGCGGCCCTGAGCCGCAACCGGGCCCGCATGCCACTGCTGCGCTGGGCGCGGCTCGTGGGGCAGCGTTGGGAGCGCCTGCCCCGCCTGACGGAGCTGCACGGGCTGCTGGTGCGCCAGGCCAGCCTGGGCTACACCCTCGCGCTGGCCGGGGTGGGGCTGTTCGTGCTGCTGTGGGTGGCCCTGATCGCCTTGGGGCACCAGATCCTGGCTGCGGCGCTGCTGCCGCTGGGGGCGGCCTTCCTCCTGCTGCTGGCGCGACCCGCCGACAGCCGCCAGAGCTTCGCCACACTGCTGCTCTTCACCGGCTTGCTGGTGGCGGCAGGCGTGGAAGTGGTCTACATGAGAGACTTCTTGGGCGGCGGCGATCATTATCGCATGAACACCCTCTTCAAGTTCTACATGCAGGTGTGGGTGCTGTTGGGCTGCGGCGCGGCCGCCGTGCTGCCCACCTTGTGGGCCTGGATCGGCAAGGGGCACAGCCGCGGTCTCCGCTGGGCCTGGCAGGGCGCTCTGGCCCTGCTGCTGGCCGGCGCGTTTCTCTTCATCCCCATCGGCACCGTCGCGCGGGTAGCCGACCGCTTCCCAGGGGAGCGGCCGGCCTTGGGCACGCTGGACGGCATGGCCTACATGACCGTGGGCCGCTACACCTGGCCGGACCAGAACAATCCCATCGACCTGCAGTGGGACTACCAGGCCCTGCAGTGGCTGTTGGAGAACGTCCAGGGCACGCCGGTGGTGGCCGAAGGACGCATCGACTACTACCGCGAGGGCGGCATGCGCGTCGCTTCGTACACTGGGCTACCCACCTTCTTGGGGGCGCACCAGAGCGAGCAGCGTTACGATTGGCAGGTGGGGGAGCGGGACGGCCTGGCACGGGACTTCTTCAACACCGCAGACGTGCAGCGCGCCCAGGAGATCATCGCCGACCTGCACGTGGCCTACATCTACATCGGCACGCTGGAACGCACCGTCTACGACGAGCGGGGGATCGCCAAGTTCGAGCAGATGGCCCAAGACGGCCTGCTAGAGGTGGCTTACCAGAACGAAGCCGTGACCATCTACCGAGCGCCCTAGGGCAACCGGCCGCGGCAGTGTAATGGGAGCCCCCCACCGGCGTCCTTAACTGCGTCGAGACCCTGTGAGGCCCTCGAGGGACTGGGCCCCAGCCTCCGGAGGGACAGGTTTTGTCAGAGCCAGGCCGCAGGAACCCCAGTGAGGAGTTCGCCGCGCGCTACCTGGACTACCTGCCGCGGGTGCTGAACTACATGCGCTTCCGGGGGCTCGATGAGGAACTGGCGCAGGACCTGACGGCGCGCACCTTCGAGCGAGCCTTGGCCAAGCGCCACTCCCTGCGAGACGAAGGGGCCTTCGGCGGATGGCTCTTCCGCATCGCCCACAACACCCTGGCCGAGCACTTCCGGCGAGCCCGCCCGCAGGTCTCCCTAGAGGCGGCTGCCGAGAGCGGCGTTCCCCTTGCCGCCGACGGCCGCTCGCCAGAGGAGGCCCTCTTGCAGGCCGAGCAGCAGCAGGCCATTCGGCAGTTGGTGGGTCGCTTGGGGGAGCGAGATCGGGAGATCCTGGGCCTGAAGTTCATGGCCGAGCTGGGGAATCAGGAGATCGCCAGCCTGTTGCGCCTGACGCCCAACCATGTGGGAGTGCTGCTCTACCGAGCGCTCCAGCGCTTGCGGCGGATGATGGATGAAGATGCACGCGGGGGTTGAGGGTTCTGCCGACGAACTGCGGGCGGCGCTGGCCGCCAGCCAAGCCATCGAGCGGATGCTGCAGGCCGACGGCCAAGGCCAGGCGACCGCCGCCCTGGCCGACCTGAGGCTGGCGGTGGATGGCCTGCTGACCCTGCGGGCCGGCTACAGCCCCCCACCGCCAGCCCTGGTGGAGCGGGTGCGCAGCCGCCAGGCTGCCCCCCAGGCGCCGCCCCGCCATCGGCTCTGGCAGGCAGCCTGGCGGCCTGTAGCGGCCCTGGCGCTGACGTCGGTGCTGACCACGGCCATCTTCCTCACCGGGCCTGGCGAGCAGGCCCTGGCCGCCTTGCGAGCCATCTTCCGCGTGGGCACCGTGCAGGTGCAGGTAGCGCCAGAGGCCGCCATCTCCCCCACGCCGGGCCAGCGGGCTTACCCCAGCACGGCGGCCACCGAGCCGCTGGCCGACCTGGCCGCGGCGCAGGCATTGGTGAGCTTCCCCCTGTGGCAGGTGGGCTATCTGCCTGCTGGGTA
>JAAYZY010000313.1 GCA_012514615.1 Chloroflexota bacterium
GCAGGGCGTAGAGCAGGGAGTTGCCCTCGATCATGTAGGGTTGTCCCTGCGGCAAGGCCAGGACTGTGGAGAGATGGAGTCCCAAGATGAGCAGCGGGATGGCCACCACCAGGCCGCCCAGCGGTCCGGCCGCTCCGATGAACAAGGCGGCGCGACGGCTGGGTGGGGGGGTGCGCATGTTGATGAACGCGCCCATGGTGCCGAACGGACCAGCCGGCATGGGGATGAAGTAGGGCAGGCTTACCGAGACGCCGAAACGACGGGACACCAGGTAGTGGCTTCCCTCATGGGCCGCCAGGATGGCCAACAGGCCCAGGGCGAACGGCCAGCCGACCCAGGGACGCTGGAGGATCGCCTCCACCGTGTCCACTTCCATGGTTGCACCCACCCAGAGCATCGACAGGAGGGTGGCAAGGAGCAACACCAGGTTGGGCCACAGACGCTCCTTGCCTGGGGTGAGCAGGCCGGGCAGCAGGACGATGGTTGGCTGTCCCTGTTCCTCGCGGAAAATGGGGGTGTAGCCCTGGCTGCGGGCGCGGGACGCCAGCGCGGCGTAGGCCTCGCTTGTGGGGACGAGGAACTGCCCGCGCAGGCGGATGGCGCCGGGTGGCTGGGCCAGGGCGGTCACGTCCTGCAGGGCGAAGACGCCCCGCAGCAGAACCTGCAGGCCAGCGATCTGTTCCCCTTGCCACACCGGGGCCTCGGCGGGCGAAGGTATGCGGTCTAGGCTCATATTCGTCGGCTTACCCACCAATAACCCGTCGCGCTGCCCATCGGCAACGCGGCGGGCGAGCTGCTGGAGTTGACGCAGAGCGATTACATCACATCCCGCAGCGAGATGCCGCGCTCCTGGGCGCGCCGCACCATCCACTCGGTGCGGTCGCGGGGTGGCGGCGCGGCGTCGACGAGCACTTCCAGGGAGAGGGCGGCGGCCGGGCAGACTAGCGTGCACTGCCCACAGCCCATGCAGTGCAGCGCGTCCACCACACACAGGCCACCCACCAGTGAGAGCGCGGCGAAAGGGCAGCGCTCCACGCAGAGGCCGCAACCGGTGCAGAGCGCCTGGTCTACCCGACAGCGGAAGGCCGAACGGGCCACTCCCTGCAGGATGCCGTACTCGCGCACGCCGCGCAGCAGGCCACAACTGCAGGTGCAGCAGTTGCAGATGTAGCTGTGGCGGTCTTGTACGTTGTTCACCGTGTGCACCAAGCCGGCTTCGCTTGCGGCCCGCAGGAGGGTCAGAGCCTCTTCCCGGTTGATGGGGCGGATGCCCTCGTCTTCGGCATGGACGAATGCACCCTCGGTGTGGTGGAAGCAGAGACAGTTCTCGATCTCGTGGTGGCAGCCCTTGCCGACTAGCTGGCGCTGCACCCGGCAGATGCACTCACGCACGCCGAACGACTTGGCCTGCGCCAGGATGGCCGAGGCCTGCTCGTAGGGAGCCACTTCAATGCCCAGCGGCACAGCTTCTTGCACCGGGATCACTCGGTGCACCGGCGGCTGGGCGCTGCCGCCAGGGGTCAGGGCCCCTTCATGGAAGTAGACCTCCACCAGCTCAGCCAGCTCACGGTCCATACGTGGCAGTTGGGCTTCGTAGATACCGACCACCCAAGGCATGAGCCCGAAACGAAGCTCACCACCCTTCTGGCGGGCCAAGATCAGGCCGCGACTGGCCATGCTGCGGAGCGTGGCCAGGGCTGTCGCAGCCTCCATCCCGGCTCGAGCGCCGATCTCTGCAGCCACCTCGGGGTTCAGGCGCATGCTTGCCGCCAGAGTCGCTTCTTCCGGGCTGAAGAGCTTGCGCAGGATCTTGAGCTCAACGCCGTTGGCGGTGCGGGGGAATCCGTTGGGGATGGCGTCAAGCCGCGCGGCCAGCCGTTCGTAGGCCAATCGCTCATTTCCTTCCATCGTCTTTACCTCCGCGAGACAACTGGCAACTCGGCGCATCGGCCGGGGGCCGGCCGCAGCGGCGCACACTCAGCCGGCGCAGCCATTATACACGACGGCTATGGGGCTGGCAATCGAGCCAACACGGGGTGCAGGCCCATCTCCATCAGCCGGTGGGCCGATGGACGCTGGGGCAGGCACACCAGGTGCCCCGGGCAGCCGCAGTCTGAAGCGCCGAAACGCGGCGGCATGCGCAGCGCCCCTTCTGCCTCCGCCAGGGCACTGGCCCAGCGGCACTCCAGCGGCTCCCATCCGGGGCGGGCCCACGCTTCCGTCACCCGGGCGTGGGCCAGAAGGTAGTCGATGTGCCAGTGGGCGCGTTTCTGGTGCCCTGGCCTCAGGTGCCGAGCCAACCGCGCCCCTATGCCGCCAGGGCCGTGGGCGCTGCCAGCGTACACGTACCAACCTGGAGGGAAGGCCGCCAGGCCCAGACGTCCTACGGTTACTTCGGTGGACTGCGTCAGCACAGCGACCAACATGTAGGAGCCGGCGGCGCGAGTGACGCCGTTCACCGTACCGCCATCTCGCCAAGGACCAGCGGCTCACCCAGGGCCGTCATCTGCGGGTAGAGGTATGCTCCCACCCGGAGGCGGTAGGTGCCGGCCGGGAGGTCGTGGGGCAGGTGCAGCACGTGGCGATCCTCCAGCGTATCGCCTGTCTCCCACAGGGAGGTGGGGTAGTAGCTGCCGCCCGGTTGGTGATCGCTGCCGAGCAGACGCTGTCCGTTGGCGTCCTCCAAGTGAACGAACGTGGTGTAGTCGCCTGGCAGCGCCGCCGTGGGCTCCCACCAGAGTGTAACCTCCAGGGAGCTACCTGCGGCGGGCGCGGCCGCAGGCTCCAGGGCGAAGGCGGCCAGGCGCAGCGCCCCTCCCAGGGCGCCGCCGTGTACCTGGGCGGCGGCGGGGGGCCCCACAGCAGAGCGGACCCGCCAGTAACCCTCCTCGGGCTGGATCTGGAAAGCCACTTCCAGGCCGGGCATCGCCTTGGGCAGGACGACAGGTCGGCCGGTACCCAGCGCTGCCCGCAGCAGGCGACCTACGTTGCCGAAACGCGGCTCCGGCGTGATCAGGGGGAACACGCCGGTGAGGTCGCTTCGCTGCCCCTCCACGTACTGGAGGTACCACAACGGCATGATCTCGTTGCGGTCGTTGCTGGCCACCAATGCGTTCTGCGGTGGGTCAGCCTGCAGGAACTGCTCCCAGCCGCTCCGAGCCGAAAGGTCTTGGCTGAGGTCCACCAAGGGCAGATTGCGCCATACCAGGGCGGTGGGCAGGGCGACCAGCGGCAGAAGGACCAGCGAGCCGAGCCACTGGAAGTCTAGTGGACGTCCTCCCCTGGCCAAGAGGTACAGCATGCCATCCACCAGACCGGCCATGCCCAGCCCGATCCAGAGGGCGAAGACCAGATAGGAGGGGAGGAAGAAGACCTCGATGTCGCCGATGTGGTAGACCGAGTTGAAGGCCACCTGACCGAAGAATACCAGGGTGGTGAGCGCGGCCAACGCTCCCTGGCGACGAACGAGCAGGAGCACCAGGCCCAGGGCCCCCAGCGCCAGTCCCCACCAGTCGAACTGCTGCCGCAGCAAGACCACCGTCGCCTGCAGGCGCTCCCAACTCTCCGGGGCCAGCCTCAGCTCGGCGGCGAACACGCGCCCGGCGACGAAATCCAGGAAGCCCCGGAGGGTGTTGGCGTAGAGCACGAGGTCCCCGGCGGCGTCCCAGGGCAGGCGCAGGTAGGGCGTGGTCGGCGCTCGCAGGGGGATGTAGAGGTACAGTGCCTGTGGCAGGAACAGGCAGAGCAGGAGCTGGACATAAAACGACGGGTGGGGTTTGGGCAACGGCCGCCGCCGCAGGCAGAGGAAGACGAAGAGCAACAGCCCAGGGAAGAGCAGCAAGGTGGTGCGGTGGTGGGTGAGGGAAAGGCCGAGCAGTAGGGCCAGCCACAAGGCCCAGCGGAGCCGCTGGGAGCCCTGGCCACAGCGCCACCCCAGGGCTGCCAGCAGGGCTGCGGCGGTGAAGAGGGCGTGCAGGGCATACACCTCGGCGACTACTGCCTGGGTCCAGAAGACGTAGGAGAAGGCCAACGTGAGCGCCCCCAGGGCGGCCACCACCGACGCAAGCCGAGGCGCCCTCCCCAGCAGATTGACTACCCGCAACAGGCAGACGCTCAGGAGGTAGACGGCGGCCACTGCCAGAGCGGCCCACCAGGCCGAGAACAGGTTCATGCGGAACGCTACGTCGCCCCAGGGGAGGAGGTGGCTCCAGAGCCAGCCCAAGACCAGGTAGAGAGGATAGCCGGTGGGGTGGGCGATGCCGCCCAGGTAGGCGGCGAATTGAAACTCGCCGCCGTCAGCCACCAGGATGGTGGGGGCCAACGTGCGCAGGTAGACAGCGCCAGCGGTGATCCCGACCAGCAAGGCGATGAAGGCATCGAGGCGAGAGAGCGGCAGACCGCCGGTCCTGCCAGGGGGGGCGGCGGGGCTGTGCTCGCCCAACACGCCTACAAGCCCAGGAAGCCGGAGAGCAGGTACCCCACGGTGAGCAAGACGTCGGTGGTCAGGATGGTCATGACGTTGGCGCCCAGGGCCGGCTCGATGGGCGCGCCGGCGCGCAGGTGTGCGCGTGCGCCCCGGGCAGCCTGAACCGCCAGCGGGAGCGACAGCAGGACGATGAGCAGCCCCGGCGGCAGCAGCCCCAGCAGCACACCAACTGTGATGCTGAGGTAGGTGGCGGCCAGGAGAGCCTCGTAGAGCCGTTCGGCATTGACAGGACCCAGCGCCATGACCAGGTTGCGCCGGCCCACTGTGCGGTCGGCGTCCAGGTCGGGAAACTCGTTGAGGAGAAGCAGATTCGCCGTGAGAAAGCCTGGC
>JAAYZY010000314.1 GCA_012514615.1 Chloroflexota bacterium
GCAGAGCGGCAGCCGTTTGCTCCGCCGCCACCAGGTTGATATCCAGAATGGCCGCCTTGGCCCCGCACTCCACCAGGCCGCGGGCCATGGTGCTGCACAGCACCCCGGCCCCGCCCGTCAGCGCGGCCACCCGGCCTGTGAAGTCGTAGGGGTTCTTCCGGTTGCTCATGGCTCGTTGCTCCTTTTCCCACGTCCGCCCGGGCCTGCCCACGTCAACATACCGCAGTTTCGGCAGGGCAACCGAGGCAGCCTCAACGCAACGTCACGCGCCGCCCCTCCTCCGCCGCCAGGTACGCCGCGTACATCACCTGCACCACCTCGCGGCCCAACTGCGGTGTGGAAAGCGGCTCCCGCTCCTCGGCGATGGCTTCCACGAAGTCCCGCAGCTCTTGGGGATAGCCCAGCAGCCACTCTTCGTCGATGCTGGGGTAGCTCCAGCCGGCCTTGGTCTCTAGCTTCTCGGCCAGGTACTCGCTGGCGAAGACCTCCGGCGACGGCGCGTAGGCTTGCATCATGGTGCTGTGGGTCATATCGCAGCGCACCCGGCCGTTGGAAAGGTAGATGTCCAGGGTGTCTTCCATGCCGCCCAGCACCGTGTCGGAGGCGAAGATGGTGGCCCGGGCCCCATCTTGGAAGGTCAGCAGCACAGTCACCCAGTTCTCCACGTCCTGCCAATCGTCCACCAGCCAGCGCTGCGGCTCAGCCTGCAGCGCTGGGATGCGGCTCAGATTGCCCACCTCGGCTGTGACCGCCTGCACCTGGATCGGCGCGCCGCCTCGCTGCAGCCCCTCCTGCCACTTCAGGAAGACCGCCGTGCCGATGGGGTGCGGCCCCAGGCGGGCCAGCGCCCCGCCGCCGGCGTACTTCCAGGTCTTGGCGTAGGCAGCGTGGGAGCCGCTGTGGCACTCCTGAGCCCGGATTTCCAGGATGGCGCCGCGGCTGGCCTGGGCCAAGCGCAGCGCTTTCTGCACCGCCGGGGCGTAGAGCCAGTTCTCGGCGTACATGAGGCGCACGCCTGCCGCGTTGGCCGCGGCCAGCATGCGGTCGGCGCTTCCCACCGCCGCCTCCAGCATCAGGCGCTTGGGCGTAGCCCCCACCGGGTCGGCTGCGCCCGGGCCGCCGTAGTAGCCGGTGAGCGGCTTCTCGCAGATGATGTGCTTGCCGGCCTGGGCCGTGGCCACCACAAACGGCTCGTGCAGGTGGTTGGGCACGCACAGGTCCACGATGTCCACGTCGGGTCGCTCCAGCACGCGGCGGTAGTCGTCGCAAACGTGGGGAACGCCGAACTCGGCGGCCAGGTCTTCGGCCTGCGCCAGAGGCACCGCGGCCACTGCCACAATCTCCACCCCCAAGTCGGCCAGGCGGCGGTAGCCTCGGGCATGGATGCTGCCCACAAAACCGGCGCCCACCAGCCCGATGCGGATCGGTCTCCGTTTCATCGCTCCTCCCTCTCTGCCAGGCACAGGGCTGCCGATTGCAGGTCCACGTAGAGCGCAGCCCCGGGGTGGCGGCGCAGCACCGTAGACGGGCAGGCCTCGGTGATGGGGCCCAGCAGCGTATCGCGCACCGCCTGGGCCTTGGTGGGGCCGGGCACCACGGTGGGGATGTGGCGAGCGGCCAGCAGGGCCGGCACCGGCAGGGTCAGGGCGTGCGTGGGCACCTCCCCCAGGGCGGCGAAGCAGCCGTCGTGCACCTGCTGCTGCCGAGAGCGCTCGGCCAGGCGCACCACCTTCACCGCCGCCGCATCGTTGAAGTCGGCGTCCGGCGGGTCGTTGAAGGCCAGGTGGCCGTTCTCGC
>JAAYZY010000315.1 GCA_012514615.1 Chloroflexota bacterium
ATGCCCAGGGCGGGCGCGTCTACATTGCCACCGAATCGGCCGTCCGCGGCTACCGCTTGCCCGAGCTGACCCTGCTGTGGACCTTGGCCGGGCCGCCGGTGGGGAGCATTCGGCAAGCCACGGTGGACCAGGAGGGCGGCCTGTTGTTGGTGCATGGGGAGGCCGGGCTGTTGGCGGTGGATGGCGCCACCGGCCGCGCCGTGGGCGACCCCTTGGCGCTGGAAGGCGAGACGCCCTGGAGCGTGACCCTGTTGGCCGGCCATGTGCAGGCGGATTGGGCCCTGCTGGCGCGGCAGGCGGGGCCCCGCAAGCGTCTGGAGATGGTGGCCCTTTCCACCGGGCAGGTTCGGGCCAGCCTACCCTTGTGGTACGGCGAAGACCAGTTCGCCTGGCACCGTGAGGGCGGCTTGGTGGCAGCCTTGCGCGCTCAAGACCACGAAGTGGCTTTCTTCGGCCTGGGGCCGGGCGCCCTTTCGGTCGAGCGGACGGTGCCCACTGGGATCGAGATCCGCTCGGTGGTGGTGCACGGAGAGGCTCAGCGGATCTACCTGACCGACAGCAGCGGGCGTCTGCACGTGGTGCAGAGCGATGTGGGCTGGCGGTCGCTGGATCAGGCGGCCACGCTGCCCGGTCGCGGCCAGCTCTACCTGGATTCGGAGCACGGCCGGCTCTACGTGTCGGAGGACCACGGCCCGGCGACCCGCATCTATGATACGGATACGCTGGATCTGCTGGGCAGCCTGGAGACTGGCGGCGCGCTGGCGCTGGACCCGGCGAACGACCGCTGGTTCTTGGGGCACGAGATCCTCTCGCCGCCGTACGACGAGGAGGACGATCCCCTGGTGCACGTCTACCAGTGGGCTGAGGATGGGGAGTCGTTCCGCGAAGCGGCGACGGTAGCCCAGCCGGGCATCCCGGCCTACAACCCTTTGCGCCACGAGCTCTACATCGTCGATGACACCGTCTACGTGGTGGACCCTGCCACTTGGACGGTGGGGGGCGAGCTGACGTCGGGCTACCGCAGCGAGACAATGCGACGCTGCAACGGCTGCAGCATCATCAGCGACCTGGCGGTGCTGCCTGAGCAGAACCTGCTGGTGGCGTACGTCTGGCCCATCTCCGTGGGCAAGGGCGCTGGCTCCTACCCACCCCCCAAGCTGCTGGACGCGACCACACGCCAACCGATCACCCCGACGTTGAACCTGCACACGGTGGCCTGCAACGGCTTCTCTGCCGCTTGGCCAGGCCTGCGGGAGAGCCGCACAGTGCTGGTGACCCCGCCCGTGGACGGTCTCACCTACGAGAGCCGGCTCTACTCTCGCTATGTCAGCTTCCAAGGGGTGCAGATCCGCTCGGCCGGCGGCCCAGCCGGCTGGGTGGATGGCCTGCACTTCGCCTTCATCGACCCTGTTGGCGGGCGCGGGTTCGCCCCGGCTGGCGAGGCCTACCTGCTGGTGAGCTTGCGTGACCTGGCGCCACTGGGGACGATGCCCAAGGTCTGCCTGCGGGCGGCCGACTGGGAGGCCCAGACCCTGCTGACCACCAGGGATGCTCGACTGGAGGTCTACAACTTGCAGGGCCGGGCAGCGCCGATGCCCGCGGCGGCCGTGGAGGCAGCGCCCCCAGGCGAGCTGACGAGCCTGGTCCCTTCGCCGGATTTTGGCCGCGACCAGACCGTGTTCGCCACGAGCTTCGGGCAGCTCTACCGCTCTCGCGATGGGGGCGAGACATGGCAACACCTTCAGGGAGGACTGCCGGATGCGTCGGTGAGCAGTGGAGCCACGCTGTCGCTGGCCGTCTCGCCCACCTTCGCGCAAGACCAGACGCTCTTCCTGGGGCTGTCCTGGGGAGATTGGCAGGGGTTCGGCGTGTACCGCTCCACCGACAGCGGCGACACCTGGACGCCGGTCTGGAACGGCTTGCAGGCCCTGCGGGTACAACGCTTGGTGGTTTCGCCGGAGTTCGCCCGCGACGGCCGGGTGGCTGCCTATGCTCGCTACCAGCACATCGGCGAGGCTTTTGACAGCGGCGAAGTGCTCTATCTGACTGCCAACCGGGGCGAGCGCTGGATGGAGGTGGCTCGCCAATCATCGGGCAGCGGCGGGCAGCCGTTGCCTGAGTTGGGTTCGGTGCTGCCGCTGCCTGCGGCGGGGCGGCAGTTCCGCGCTTCCGAGGGAGGGCGGGGCGTGGACCGCTCACAAGATGGCGGGGCCACCTGGGAGCCGGTGCTCACCGTGCCCGACGAGAGCTATGTGCAGCAGGTTCTCACCGCGCCAGACCCCAACAGCGACCCCACGGTCTTCGTCATCAGCTCGCGCCGCGCCTACTGGTCGAGTGACGGCGGCGCAACTTGGCAGCAGGCGGCAGACCCGCGGCTGCAGGCCGGGGAAAGCGGCTGGTGGTCGCCCACAGTGGCCTATGTGCCTCAGGAGGCCGGCGGTCCGTTGCTGCTGCTGGCCTCCGCCCAGGGGACGGTGCAGCCGCTCCATCCCGAGGACCTGCGTTGGGAAGCGGCGCCCGCCCCGGCGCGGCAGCCCAGGGCCACGCCAGTGCCCACGGCTGGGCCATCCACCAGCGGCCCCTGCGCCATCCAGACGGACCGCTTCGCTTCCCTGCACAGTGCGCACCGCGCCGAACTAGGGTGCCCGACCGCACCCGAAGAGACTAC
>JAAYZY010000316.1 GCA_012514615.1 Chloroflexota bacterium
GTTCACCAAGACGCCCTGAATATCCAGCACCGAGACCGATTCGGGCAGCATCAGCCCAGCGCGGGCCACGATGTCGGAGGTGGCCCCTTCCACGCTGATGGGAAAGGTATCCAAGAATCCGGGCAGCGAGTCGATGGTGGTGGGGCTGCCCACCACGGTGACGATGGACGGCTCCACCGAGACGTTGCTGATGCGGTAGCCTGGCGCTGGCTGCCCCTCGCGCACCACGCGCACCGACACGTCTCGGAAGCCGCGGCGCTGTTCGATGGGCACCTGCACCACCACGCTGCGGGGCTCGATCTCCAGGCCGCGGTAGGTGTCTCGGCCCACGTCCAGCGGCAGACGTTGGGCATCGCGCAGGTCCGGAACCCGGCGCTCCTCCACGGTGGTCTTGGCTCCCGACAGCGACACCTGCACCACCGCTTCGGCCACTTGGTCCACATACTGGGCAAAGCCGGTCACCCGTACCGTAGAGGGGGTGATGACCGGTGAGCTGGGTTGGTAGTACCCAAAGGGCGGAGTATCCAACACTTCCACCCGCACCGGCACCGCCTTCTCGCCCAGGCGTTCCAGACGCACGCTGAGGCGGGCCGGGCTCCGCTCCAGGATCTCCACCTCTGGATCCGACGAGCGAACCACCACCTCCACATCGTGCAGGCCCGGCTCCAGCTTGGAGATGTCCAGACGGGCCTGGAAGCTTTGGCGGCGCAGGTTGTCCCAACTGCTCTTGGGCGCGCGGATGGTCAACCAGACCGACTCCGCGATGGGATCCCAGATCTTGGTGCCGGCCGGGGCCGTGCTCACCTCGATAGGAATGGACTCGGAGAAGCGCCCTTGGATGATGGGGTTCTCTTCTCGCTGGGCCACGACCCAGACCACCCCGGCCATAGCCAGGGCCAAGAGAAAGGAACCCAGACTGCTCAGCCAACGCTGCATGGTGCTGTTGTCTCCCTATTCCCGCTTCGCTTTGCCGCGCCCCTGCACGAACTGCTCCAGGCGGTCCAGCGGCCTGCTGGGCGGCGGGGGCTGGTAGAAGGTACGCAGCACATGGGTCAGCCGCCTCTCCGTCAGGCGACGGATCATCTTGCCGTTGTACATGACGGAGACGATGCCCGTCTCTTCAGAGACCACCACCACCACGGCATCGGTCTGCTGGCTCAACCCCAGGGCGGCGCGGTGGCGCGTGCCTAGGGCGTAGCCGATGGAATTCTCTTCCGCCAGAGGTAGAACGCAGCCTGCCGCCGCCACGCGCCCCTCCCGCACGATGACCGCGCCGTCGTGAAGGGCCGTGCCAGGGTAGAAGACGGTCGTTAGGAGCTCGGTGCTCACCTGGGCGTCAATGCCTGTACCCGACTCTACATAATCTTGTAGACCGGTCTCGCGCTCCAGTACGATCAGGGCGCCCCAGCGTTGCTCCGACAGGTATTGCGCCGTCTGGGAAACCCGTTCTATGACGATGTCGGCGGTCTGTCGGCGCGCCGAACGCCCGAAGAGGAGCTCGGTGCGTCCGAGCCGCTCCAAGGCGCGGCGCAGTTCGGGCTGGAACACCACCGGAATGGCGATGAGCAGGGCCGGCAGCATCTGCCGCAGCAGCCAGCTCAGCGCCTTGAGTTGGCCGAAGCTGGCCAGAAGGGTGGTGATCACTGCCACCACCAAGATGCCGCGCAGGAGCTGGACGGCCCGTGTCCCCTGGACGAGGCGCAGCAGCCCATAGAAAATGGACATGACCAGCAGGATGTCTAGAATGTCCAGCCACCGCATGCGGGTGAGCAGGTCGAGAATGTCGGCCAACGAAGCCTCCGGGTGTTGGGGCGGTCTATCCCCCGATCTGGTCCAGCAGACGTTGGTAGCTCTGGGCTTCTTCGGGAACCAGGACGATCA
>JAAYZY010000317.1 GCA_012514615.1 Chloroflexota bacterium
CGTCCAGGTTGCCGTTGACCAGGTCCATCAGGGCCAGATCGATGGTGTCATACTGCTTGAGAGTCGCCCCTTCGATCTCCTGCAGGGCGAAGGCGCCGGTGGTGCCGATCTGGGCCCCTACGGTCTTGCCGGCGAGGTCTTCGTGGGAGGCGATGGCGGCCTCATCGGCCGGCACGACCACCGCTTGGCCGGCGTTGATGTACGGGTCGGAGAAGGCGTACTTCTCCTTGCGCTCGTCGGTGATGGTCACCGCGGAGATGATGGCGTCGTACTCGCCCACCTCCAGGCCGGCGAAGATGCCGTCCCAAGCCGTGTTCTTGAACTCCACCTCGAAGCCCATCTCCTGGGCGATGGCGGTCAGCAGGTCGATGTCGAAGCCAACGATCTGCTTGTTCTCGTCCACGAACTCCATGGGCGGGAAGGCGGCGTCGGTGGCGACGACGAACTTCTTGGGCGGCGTCGGGGTCGCTGTGATCACCTTCTCGACCACCTTCTCCTTCTCCACAACCACCGTGGCCACCACCGTCTTCTCCACGAGCTTCTCGGTCTCGACGACGACGGTCTGCACTACCTCCTTCTCCACCAGCTTCTCTTTCTCTACCACCATGGGGGTGGCGGGCGCGCAACTCGCCACCAGAGAAGCGATAACGGCCATCAGGGCCAGCACCCTGAACCTCCGGAGTGCCTTCATGATCCTCTCTCCTCCTCGCGTGCAGCAGAAAATGTGTGCGCGGTGGTTGCCCAGCACGGGAGACCGTCCCGTTGCCCAACAGCCAGTACGGTCAACGCTCGCTCAGGGTCAGCATCACCTCCCCTCGTGAGATGCCAGCAGAGGGACGCCTCGGCCGAGGCGTCCCTCTGCTGGCTATGCGGTTGTCGTCACGTCCATCCAGCGGGCAACGTTGCCTGGGGGATGCGGCATTGCGAAAGTCGTGTTGCGCAGACTGCTTGAGTAGGAATCCCCTGTGGGATGAAGGGTTGGCTTCTCTGCCGCCGGGTAGAGCTCGAGGCGCCGGGCGACGCTTCATTATACTCCCCCTCATCCCAATCGTCAAAGCGCCGACGCCCTGAACCGCCCTCAGGCGCGCCGCCAGAGCAGGCGGTTGCCGCGCAGCTCGTGGGTCGCTTGCCCGGCCCTTTGCAGCGAGGTCAGGGCAGCCAACACGGTGGCCCTGGTCAGCAGGAACTGGGCCGGCGTGGTCAGCTCCAGGCCGCAGCGGTTGGCGACGCCGGCGGCCACGGCGTCAGCGTCTTGCGGCTGGCGCAGCGCCTCGGCCACCCAGGCCCGCACCTCCAGCAGGCGCTCGCGGTTGGCCGCGGTCACCGCTGCTACCGCGGCCAGGCAAGCCCCGTGCCCGGCGGCGTAGGCGGCGAAGCGGCTCTGATCCAGCGCGGCCAACGTCTCCAGGGCGGCATCCAGGTCGAAGACGTAGGGCACGCCGTGCTTGGCCAGCGTCTCTTCGGGGAAGAAGGCGTCGGCGCAGAACAGCGTCTGCCCCCAGGCGAACCCTACCTGGCCAGGCGCGTGGCCGGGCAGCGGCAGCACGTCAATATGGAATTCACCCACAGAGAGGGGGCCAGGTTCAATCTCCTGCACGGCCGGGCAGGGCGCGGCCAGAAGGAACTTGCCCCGCAAGGCCGGCGGGGGGCTGGCCCCACCGTAGAGGTAGACCGGCTCCAGCAGAGGCTGGCGCGCCACCGCGGCTTCGGGGGGCGAAGCCAGCACCGGGATGCCGGCTCGACTGGCCAGCGCCGCGGCGCCGCCGGAGTGGTCGGCGTGGGCGTGGGTGAGCAGGAGCGCCCGCGGCTCGGCCCCCAGGCTGGCCAGGGCCCGCAGCGCCCGCCGGGCAGCGTCGGCGTCCAGGCCGGCGTCCACCACCAGCGCCTCGCCTCCCTGCACCATGAAGCCGATGTTGGAGCCTCCGCCCAAGACGTAGGTCCCCTCGCCCACCGGCGTCAAGCTCGCTGCCATGCCCTCACCTCCCGGCAGATGGCCCGAACCGCTCTGGGGCCCGCCACAGAGCGGCTCACGTGCTGTGGCCTGCGCCCTCATGCCCCCAGGTAGGCAGCCTTCACCTCTCGATGGTCTCGCAGCGCCTTGGCGGGCCCTTCCAGGGCCACGCGCCCGGTC
>JAAYZY010000318.1 GCA_012514615.1 Chloroflexota bacterium
CGCCTTCCCGCTCATGGAGGTAGAGAAGCTCGTTGAGCCACTCCACCAGCAGCATCTCGGCGTCCAGCCCGGTCACCTCCAGCGCCCGCTTGACCCGCGGCTGGACGGGAGTCAGGTCGGCCATGAGGCTGAACATCCCCCGCGCCGCGGCGGCAAACAGCCCCGGCAGGGTCGCCGCCTGGAGGCGCAGCGCCAGGTCAGCGGTGTGCGCCGTCTCCTCAAACCAGCCTTCTGCCTCCATGGTCACGCCCCGCCAGCGCAGCCCGCGCCAGCCGGCTGTCGCTCCAGCAGATCCAGCGGCACCACCCGCACCAGGGGTTGCCGCGGCTCGGCCGCCAGAAGCTGCCGCCCCTGCACCACATCCTGCTCCATCTGGCGGATCAGCGAGCGAGCGTCTGGGAACTGCAGCTCGGGGCGCAGCCGCTCCACGAACTGCACCGTCAGGGTCTGCCCGTAGAGGTCGCCAACGAAGTCCAGCAGGTACGCCTCCAGCCGCAGGTGGCCCGGCCCGAAGGTGGGGCTGGTACCCACGTTGGTCACCGCAGGGTAGCTGCGTCCCTCCAGCCAGGCGAAGGTGGCGTAGACCCCCCTGGCCGGCACCAGGCGGCCGGGCAAGAACTCCACGTTCGCCGTGGGGAACCCCAGGCCCGCGCCGCGCCGGGCGCCGGGTACCACCGGCCCGCTCAGGGCATACGGCCGCCCCAACAAGGCCGCGGCCTGACGCGCCTGCCCCTGCCGCAACAGGGTTCGGATGCGGGTGGACGAAACCGCACGGCCGCGCCACTGGAAGTGCGGCAGCACATGCACGGCGAAGCCCAGATCCTCCCCCAGGCGAGCGAGGGCAGCCGCATCGCCGGAGCGTTGGCGGCCCAGAGCGAAGTCCTGCCCAATCCACAGCGCTTCCAGGTTCAGCCGCCGCTGCACCTCCACCATGAACGCCCGCGCCTCTGTCCCCGCCACCTCCGACGTGAACGGGACAATCGCCGCCAAGTCCAGACCCAGTGCGGCGAAGAGCGCTTGCTTCTCCTCCACGCTGGACAGGTACTCCAGCGGTCGGCCAGTGGAGAGAACGCTGCGGGGATGGGGGTGGAAGGTGAGGAGCGCTGCCCGCCGGTCATCCTCGCGGGCTTGGCGCACCAAGGTTTGGATGAGGTACTGGTGCCCCACATGGACGCCGTCAAACGAGCCGATGGTCAGAAAGGTGCCCTGCCCAGGGTCCACCTGAGAAAGCTGTTCCACAATCTGCATACTGCCCATCTCCCTGCCGCGGTCAGGAGCCGGCAAAGACCTTGTGCGGCAGCCAGTTGTCGCCGGTGTCGTCTGGGCGCGCCAAGGCCGCCAACGCGCCGTCAGGCCCCAGCACCTGGACCAACTCAGCCGTCGGCCCGCCTTCCCCGCCTTGTCGGGGCACCGCCTGGCCCTGCACCAACCGCTGCACCTCCGCCGGCTCCAGGCGTACCGCCGGCAGCTCCGGTACCGCCGCCGTCAAAGGGTGCAGCCAGGGCTGCCAGGCTGGCCAGGGCTCAGCCTCCAGCAGGGTCTGCAGCGGGATCGCCTCCGTCAGGGCGAAGCGTCCGCTGCGCAGGCGGGTCAGCTCCGCCAGGTGCGCGCCGCAGCCCAAGACCTGCCCCAGGTCGTGGGCCAGCGAACGGACGTAGGTACCGGCGCTGCAAGTCAACTGCAGGATGACCTGGGGGGGCTGCCAGGCGGTGAGGGTCAGCGTGCGGATCTCCACCGGGCGGGGCTCAAGCTGCACCGCCTGCCCGGCGCGGGCCAGGCGGTAGGCCGGCACGCCCCCTCGCTTCAGGGCCGAGAAGGCCGGCGGGGTCTGCCAGATCAAGCCGCGGAAGCGCATCAGCGCCGCCTCCACTTCTCCCTGGCTGACAGACGAAGCGTCGCCCTCAGAGACCACCTCGCCCGTGCGGTCGTAGGTGTCGGTGCTGCGCCCCAAGGCCACCACGGCCACGTACTCTTTCTCCGCGTCGGCGAGGAACTCAGCCAGGCGCGTGGCCTGCCCCAGGCAAACCACCAACACCCCTGTGGCGAACGGATCCAGGGTGCCAGTGTGGCCAACCCGCCGCACGCCCGACCGGCGCCGGACCCGATGCACCACATCGTGGGAGGTCAGGCCGGCCGGCTTGTCCACGTTCAGGAAGCCGCACAGCGCCCTAGACGCCGCCATCGCCTGCCGACCCCAAGGGAGCATAGAGCGGCTGCTGGTCACGGATGGCCTCAGCCACCCCCGCCAGCACCCGCCGTCGGGCCGCAGCCAGCGGGCCTGGCACCGTGCAGCCGGCCGCCTGAGGATGCCCTCCGCCGCCCAGAGCCAAGGCCACGCCGGAGATGTCTACCCCCGGCACCGACCGCAGGCTGACTTCCACCCGGCCGTCCTCCAACTCAGTGAAGACGACCGCCGCGTCAGCCTCTTCGGCGGTGACCAGCAGGTTCACCAAGCCGCCGTTGCCCACATCGCTGCCGCCGCTGCGGCGCTGGGTTGCCTGCGTCACCGTGACCCAGGCGATGCGTCCCTCTCGCTGCAGGGTGCGCAAGGCCAGGCTCCACAAGCGGATGCTGGCGAACGGCCGGCGGTTGAAGGCGTAGTGGGCCACCTCGCTCAGGGCCGCGCCGGCCGCCGCCAGCCGCACAGCGGCCTGCAGCTCAGCCACCGTCGTGTTGGACGTGCGGAAGCTGCGGGTATCCGTCATCAACCCATGCAGCAGGGGCCGAGCGATGGCGCCATCCAGCGGCACACCCAACCTCTCCACCAGCTCCAGCACCAGTTGGCAGGTCGACGCGGCCCTCGGTTCCACCCAATTCCAGGCGCCGTAGCGCACGTTGGTCACGTGGTGATCCACATTGGCCAGCGGTGCGTCTTGCAGGGCCGCGGCGTCGTAGGCGCCGCCCAGCCGGCTGGGATCGCTGCTGTCGAGGGCGACCACCAGGTCCACCCCTTGGGTGTCCGGCACGCGCACGATGCGCTGACCGTTGGCCAGATGCCCGTAGGGCGGAGGGGCGTCTGCGCACGCCAGGGTGTAGGCCTTGCCCAACCGCCGTAGCGCCGCCCCCAATCCCAACAGCGAGCCCACGGCGTCGCCGTCCGGCGACACGTGGGACAGCACCAAGATTCGCTTGGCCCCCACGATGGCGTCAGCGATGGACTGCAGTTCTGCCACAGCGGCGCTGCCCACCTGATCCTCACCGGCCATGTTCGCCCGCCTCACCCTTGCTCGTCGTCTTGGTGAAGCTGATCCAGCAGCTCTTCCAGGCGCAGGCTGCGCGCCAACGCGCGGTCGATGTGGAACTCCAACTGAGGGGTGAAGCGCAACCGCACCCGAGCCCCCAGCTCCCGACGCAGGAATCCGGCGGCATGCTGCAGCGCCTCCAGAGCCTGGGGCTGGTCTGCCTCGTCCAAGGTGCTGAAGTAGACCCGAGCTAGGTGCAGGTCCGGGCTCACCTCCACATGGGTGATGGTCACCAGGCTCAGGCGTGGGTCCTGTAGCTGTCGGGCGACAAGGTCGCTGATCTCCTCCTGCAGGAGATCAGCGACGCGCCGCTGTCTGCGACTGGTCATTCGGCTTGTTCCTGCCGCTTCTTGATGTAGAACTCGATGATATCCCCCACTTCGTAG
>JAAYZY010000029.1 GCA_012514615.1 Chloroflexota bacterium
ATCTCGTTCGAGGAGTTGCCGCCCAGGACGGGCCGATCCTGAACTAGGGCGGTGTAGGCGCCGTGCCGCGCCGCGGCGATGGCGGCGCACGTGCCCGCCAGCCCTCCGCCGATAACGATCACATCAAAGGTCTCTTCCACAACATCCTTCGGCATTATCTACACCTTCTCCACGCCTTCGGGAATAGCCCGCTTCCCAGGTTACACTTCAGCCTAGGGCCTCGAGGACGGGGCTGGCTCTTGTTCAGCAAGGTATGTTCTCGCCCAGGCGTACAGCTCTGGGTCTTTGTCAAGCAAGTAGACGGCCACGCTCCGTTGCTCTTCGGGTCCGGCGCGCCGAAGCGCTCTCACCTTCGACTGCTCCTGCAGCTCAGGCCGCGCCCCCAGAGTGATCGCCTTCTCAAAGAGCCGGTCACCCTCCTCCGCTCTGCCCTGCTCGTAACGAACAGCGCCCAAGAGATTGTAGCCCTGGAAACGGTCTGGTGTCCTCTTTATGCCCGACTGAGCGAGTTCCTCCGCCTCCGCCAGGTCGCCGAGGTCTCGGTATGCACCACCACGCGTTGTGACGAGCGCTGCCATTTCGTCAGGATCTGATGAGGTTACGCCCTCGGTAGCCCGTAGAGCTTGACGGGGGTGCTTGGCGCGTCGCCAAAGCTTGCTGGCTTCCACCAGGTTCCAGACACCGCCCTCCGCCAGGAATCTGAGCTCCAGGCTGGACGCCAGTACGGAATGAACTTCATTGTCGCGAAGCCAGTCAAGCTCTTTCTGCTCAGGTAGTTCACTCTCCTCTAGCCTAAGCAGAATCCTGTACAGCTGCGACAGCGGTGACAGGTCGGTCCATCGCCCAACGAAGTACTTCGCCCTCAGCAGGCGGAAGTGCCCCCTGGCCCAAGCTTCGCCATCGCGACGACTGGCCAGGTTCTTGACCTTGTCCCAGGCACCTTGGATGAGCCGGAATCCGACAACTTCGCACCCACGCACCAGATCGGTTGCACTGTACCACCGCACATCTCCGGACCCATCCAAGTTCGCCAGCCGGATCTGAACGCGAATCTGATTGTTAGCCACGTAGACCGGCCGCACTGGGCCCGTCCGGCCGTCCTCAACCAACGCCTCAGAGCCTTCCAGAATCCGCCATAGATCTAGCTCATGGGCTGCAAACGCCCCAAAGTCCTGAGGAGAGATATGTTCGTCTTCGTCCATCGGCTGGCTCCTGCGACATGGCTTCGATGCCGAAAGCCGTTGTCTTTCCTAGACCACCTTCGCCAGGACTACCGAGTTGGCTGCAGGTGCGCCCATGCCTTGTCCTCTTCCGGCCTCAACCAGTCCTCAGCCAGAGCCGCCTCGCTTAGGAGGGCCAACTCATCGTCCTCCTGCTGTGGCTCGCTCATCTCTTGCCCCCCACCATCCCCTCCACATCCGCCCAGGACCCCTCGCCCAGGCCGGCCGCCTCCGCCACCCGCTTAGCCCAGCCCAAGTTGCCCACGCCCGTGTTGCAGTGGGCATCACTGCCCAAGGTGAACTTGGCTCCGCCCTCGGCGACAGCGGCCACCACGGCGGCGTAGTCCTCCGCAAGTTGGCGCGGGTAGCACTGCGGCCACCACCACCAGACGCCGTTATTGATCTCGAAGGCCGTGCCCGTCTCCGCCAGGGCGTGGCCTAGCTCCAACAGACCCGCGCGCGGCAGGTCCTCCAGCGTGATGTCCAGCCCGAACCGGCCCAGGGTGAACGGATGCGCCAGCACGTCCACGTCGGCATGGCAGGCCAGTTGCCGGTACACCTGCATGGCGTTGGCCAACTGCGTCTGTCGGCCGGCGGGCACGCTGTGTGCCAGGCCCGCCGTCAGCCAGCTGACGTCCACCAGCGTCAGCTCCACCCCCTCCAGATCCGCCGGCTCGGC
>JAAYZY010000319.1 GCA_012514615.1 Chloroflexota bacterium
CTCCTCGGTGGTGCCGGGGTAGGTGGTGCTCTCCAGCACGATGCACTGGCCAGCATGGCTATAGCGGGAGAGGGCTTCGGCCGCGGCCACGATGTGCGAAAGGTCCGGGTCGCGGGTCTTGCTCAGGGGCGTGGGCACGCAGATGCTCACCGCATCCAAGCTGGCTGCCGCGGCGTAGTCGGTGGTGGCCCGCAGCCGGCCGGCCCTCACCAAACCGGCCACTTGCTCGGCCGCCACATCGCCGAGGTAGCTCTCGCCCCGGTTCACCTGGGCCACGCGCTGCGGGTCCACGTCGATGCCGGTGACCGTGAAGCCCGCTTCGGCGAAGGCCACGGCCAGGGGCAGCCCCACATAGCCCAAGCCCACCA
This sequence comes from Chloroflexota bacterium, assembly GCA_012514615.1. Next base: position 369 of record JAAYZY010000319.1, read on the forward strand.
CACCAACCGTCGCCTGGCGGCTGGCGATCCGCTCTAGCAAGCGCTCAGCGCTCACTCCCCCTCCCTGCTGTGGGTCGGGAAGGCCTTCCGACGCAGGAACTCCAGCACCACCCGGTCGATGGTCGCCCCTGGCTGCAACCTCTCTTCTAGGTTCTCGGTGCCGGCGCACTCGTTGAAGGCCCGCTCGGTGGCCCCATCGTAGCGGCCGTGCAGCGGGCCCTGGTAGTACCCCAAGGCCGCCAAGATCTGCTGCAACTCCAGGCACACCTCCCCCCTTAGCGGCAGAAGGTCCTTGGGGTTGCTCCGTTCCAGGTACAGACGGTGCAGAGCCAGCAGGCGTTCCAGCTCAGGGATCGGCGCCGGGTGGTCGTCCACCCGCAGATCGATGTAGCGGTCCAGCAGCCCGCCGTAGCTGCCGCCCTGGCGCACCACCAAGAGGGCGGCGGCCTGGCGGCCGCGGCGGTCGCCGCCAGCCTCGTCGCCAGCCCGCAGAGCGACCATCAGGCGGGCCGCCAGGTCGCCGGGGGCGGCCTCGAAAGCCGCGGCCATGGCCTGCACCACCTCCGGCCCGGCGAGGATGTTGCCCTGACAGCAGAAGCCGCGGCCCACATGGTGCCCAGCCCAGGCGAAGCAGTCGCCGCCGGTATGGGCGGCGGCGCGGCCGTGGGCATCCACCAGCCCTACCTGGCGGTGGGAAGCTTCGGCATCATCAGCCAAGAGCCGCGCCAGCGCCTCGGCTGCCGAGCGGCCCCCGTGCATCAGGCGCAAGCCCTGGGGCCCAAAGGCGATGTTGGCTCGGGCCTGCGTGGCCACAGCCCCCACCTCAGCCTCGGCCCACGGCACCACCGCGCCCACCGCCAGGAACTTGGAGGCGACGGCCACGCCCAAGTCGTCGTTGGCCGGGTCGCGAGCCACAATCGAGAAGGTGGCGATAGGTCTCTCTGGCGCTTCGCCCGCCATAGGGTTCTCCTCTCTCGTCCAGAATGCGAGGGGATGAGGCTGCAGAAACAAGGCGCGCCAAAAGGCGCGGTCTATGATAGCACAGGCAGGGAGGTAAGTCAATTCGCGGCCGACCGCCCCCGCTAGGGCGGCGGGGCAGAGATTGTGCTGGGGGCGCCTCGCCCCTCCCCGCCGTCAGGGAGCGCCAAGGCAGAAAACCAGTCGCCGCGGCTCGGCCACGCTCTGGGCCACGGCGTCGTCCTCATCGCCGGGGTAGTCCGGGTGCAGGTAGTCCAGCTCGATGGCCGGGAGCCCGCGGTAGTAGCCCACGGCGTGCAGCCTCCGCAGCACAGCTTCGCAGTCCACCACCCCCTGGCCCAGGGGCACGCTGGGGTGCCGTCAGCCATCGGCCGCCTCGGCCGGCGCTTCGCGGACGTCCTTCAGGTGGGTGGCGTAGACGAAGCTCCCCAACTTGCCCAAGGCGGCGGCCGGGTCTTCGCCCAAGCGCACGAAGTTGCCGGTGTCGAAGGTGATCCCCAGGTAGGGCGAGCCCACCGCCTCCACCAGCTCCAGCAGCTCATCGGCGCTGAAATCCAGGTGGTTCTCCACGGCCAGCCTCACGCCGCGCCGCTGGGCCACCGCGGCGGCTTGGCGGTGCTGCGCCTGGAGGCGCTGTAGCTGTGGGCCGTGGGGCTCGTGGCGGTAGACGCCGTTGCTGCTCACCACCCGCATCACCTCCGCCCCCAGGGCCTGGGCATGGCCCAAAGCGGCCAGCATCTCGGCGAACGCCGCCTGGCTGCGGCCGGCCTCCAGGCCCCGGGGGTGGCCCCAGGCGTAGAGGCGTTCCAGGCCGTAGCGGTCCAGCAGGCCCCGCAGCAGGTCGCTCCAGCGCCACCCCCTCCACGCCCAGTTGGTGGGCGCGAGCCAGGAACGCCTCTGTGGTCAGGCACCGCGCTGGAGCGACCTGTTGCGGGTAGACCTCGCCGAAGTAGCGGTGGTAGCTGTAGCTGTCGATGGGGATCTTCATGCCGCCTCCCTTGCGCCCCTGGCCATCGGCGCCCTTGGGGGGCATGGAAAAGGGGCACCTGGAACCGCCTCCAGATGCCCCCCTCTGCTCCCAGTGGGCAGCCAGCAGGCTACTTGCCGGCCACTGCTTCCACAAACTTGGGGTTGCCCAGTTCTTCGAAGGGGAACGACTTGGTGATGTTGCCGTTATCCAACAGGAACTTGATCTGCGATCCAAAGGTGGCGGCGAAGGTGCCATCCTGGAACCACTTGAGCTGTTCGGCGGCGGTGGGGTACTTCACCTGGTTCAGCAGGTCGGTCACCGTCTCCAGCGGCTGGTTGAAGTTCACGTTGGCCTTCAGCCAGTCCAGCAGCTCTTGGTGCGCCTGCGCCTTGGTGGCCGGGTCGGTGAAGTAGCGGTGGGTGCGGTTGTACAGGACATCCACGTACTTGTTCACCGCCTCGGTGTTGGCGTCGGCGAAGGCGCGGCTGACTGTGGTCGCCTCCACCATCTTCTCCTGGAGAATCTTGCCCGGTTCCTGGTCCAACTGCGTGCCCTCGAAGAGGATCTTGGCATCCTGCCCCTCGACAACGATCTGCGGCCAGAAGTTGGTGCCGGTGGAGATGAAGTCGCCGTTGCCGCTGATGAAGGCGGTGACATGGTCGGCGTAGTCCATGTGCATCAGGGTGATATCCTTCTCCGTCATGTCGAACTTGGTCAGCATCAGCAGCAAGAAGTAGTGGTTCACTGAGCCCTTGGCCGTGATGCCGGTCTTGCCCTTCAGCTCGGGAACCGAGTTGATGCTCTTGCGCGACAGGACCTTGAAGAGCGGGGTGGCCTCGCCATGGGTGCCGACGAAATAGATCGGCACGGTGCCAGTGGCGTGGATGGCAAAGATGGGGGTGCTGCCGGTGTGGCCAAAGTCGACCTTGCCCGCAGCCATGGCTTCGAACAGCGGGGCGCCGGCATCGAAGGCGATGATCTCCACATCCAGGCCTTGCTCTTTGAACCAGCCCTTGCTGGCGGCGACCGTCTGCAGGGCCATGTGGGGCGCGATGGCGAAGCCCGAACGGACCTTCACCGCGGCCGCCGCAGGCGCGGTCGTGGGCGCCGGCACAGGGGTAGCTGCGGGCGCGGGCGGCTGTGTGGCTGGCACCGCCGTTGGGGCAGCGGATGGAGCGCAGGCAGCCAGGCCGCTGGCCGCTACCGCGCCTCCGAGCCCTACCGCTGCGGCGCGCTTGAGGAACCCTCGGCGCGTCATCTTGGCGTCCTTCAGATAGTCACTCATCGTTCTCTCCTTTTCTGATGCCTCATCGCACAAGACCGATCTCGCCGGGGTGCGCTACTCTCCCTCGGCATGCGACCCAGCAGACTGCTCGGGCAGGGGACCGCCAAACTCATCCTCGAAATGCGCCCAGAGCCGGCGTTTGATCTCCCCGAACTCCTCCGACACCTTCATGTCGATTTCCCGCGGACGGGACAGGTTGATCTCCAGGATGTCGCGGATGCGGCCCGGCCGCTTGCTCATCACTACCACGCGGTCGGCCAGGAAGATGGCTTCTTCGAGGTCGTGCGTCACGAAAACAATGGTCTTACGTTCTTTGCTCCAAAGGTCCAGCAGCTCGGCCTGCATGCGGGTCTTGGTGAACAGGTCCAGCGAGCCAAACGGCTCGTCCATGAGCAGGACCTTGGGGTTGCAGGCATAGGTGCGGGCGATATCCACCCGCTTGCGCATGCCTCCGGAGAGCTCCTTGGGGAACACCTTCTCGAAACCGGTGAGGCCTACCATCTCGATGTACTTCTGGGCCACCCTCTTCACATCTCGCCGGTCTGCGCCGCGCAGCTTCAGGCCATAGCGCACGTTCTCTTCCACCGTCAGCCAAGGGAAGGTGGCGTCCCGCTGGAAGACCATCCCCTTGTCGGGGTCGGTATCCATGCTGGGTTGGCCGTCCAACAGCACCACGCCGCTGGTGGGGTGGAGCAGCCCGGCAATGATGCGCAGGAGGGTGGTCTTGCCACAGCCGCTGGGCCCCAGCAGGCAGAGGAACTCGCCACCGTAGACGCCCAGCGAGGCGTCTTGCAGGGCCACTACGCCGTGTCCCTCTTCGGTGAAGAAAGTGTGCTCGATGTGCTGACACTCGATCTTGTACGCAGGTACAGTTGTCATCGCCGTTCCATCCAGGTGGTGAGTCGCCCGTTGACGTAGCGCAGAAGGCGATCCATGCTGAACGCCAAGATGCCGATGCAGAAGATGCCGACCATGATGGCATCGGTGCGGAAGAAGCGGCGCGCGTTGGTCATCATGAAGCCCAGCCCCCGCTGCGCAGCGATGAGCTCTGCAGCTACCAAGATGGCCCAGGCGGTGCCCAGGGCCACCCGCAGACCAGTGAGGATGTACGGCACCGCCGCCGGGAGCACCACGGTGAAGAAGAGGTCTCGGTTCTTGGCGCCCATGGTACGGGCAGCCTCGATGTAGATCAGAGGCACATTCTTGACGCCGGCCACCACGTTGATGATGCAGTTGACGAAGCAGCCCAACATGATGACCAGGATCTTGGGCGTCTCGTCGATGCCAAACCAGAGGATCATGAGGGGGATGTAGGCCAAGGGCGGCACCGGGCGGATGATCTCGATCAGGGGATCGAACATCCCATCGACGACCCAGAACCAGCCCATGAGGGTGCCCAGAACGATGGCCAGCGTCACCCCCACGAAGTAGCCCGAGAGGACGCGCATCAGGCTGGTGAGGATATCCAGGTGCAAGTTCTCTTGGGTGAACAGGGTGAAGCCGGTGGAGATGATCGATTGCGGGGTGGGGATGAGCACCGGGTTGACCAGACCGGAGTTGCTGACCAGGGTGTAGAGGGTCAGCACAGTCAACAGGGAGGCGATGCTCACCCGAGCTCGCTTCTGCTGGATCTCATCCTTGGTCAGCGTTGCCTTGGCTTTGGGTCGCGCGTCGGCGCGCTTGTTCATGGTTGGCTCATCTCCTTGGTCGCTTTGACCAGCGCTCAGGCCGGACAGGCGTTCCGCACAGGGGAGGTTCAGCCAAACTGGCCATTGGGGGCTACGCCCATCCCTCGCACCTACATGGGCTTCTGATCTTACCGTGGCTACGCCGGGCTACAGCCATTATATCTTCTGGGGCGCAAAAAGTCAAGCATGCGCAAAGGCCGTCATTGTTCACAGGGTGGTAGAATTGGTGTAGAATGTAGAGGACGGAGTAGAGC
>JAAYZY010000320.1 GCA_012514615.1 Chloroflexota bacterium
CAGCAGCACGTCCACCCGCTTCTCCGGGTCGACGCGCCCGCAGTAGGCCGCCAGCCAACGGGCCCCGACCTCGGCCTTGTAGGTTGTCGGGCCAGGGCAGAAGACCCGGATGTCCACCGCGTTGGGGATGACGTGGACGCGCTGGTCGGGGACGCCAGCCTGCCGAAGCGTCTCCCGGGCGAAATCGCCCAGCACGACCAGAGCGTCATACTGGTGAAACACCGGGATGTAGACCTGGTGCACGATCTTGGCCAAAACGGTCCACACCGACACGCCCTTGCCCGCGCCGAAGTGCAGGGTGGCGACGATGGGGATGTTCGCCTTGTGGAACAGGTCGGGCAGGCGTCGGTCCATGCTGAAGGAGAATGACAGGGAGACGTGCGCCACGTCTGGCTGAGCCGAGCGCACCCACTGACGCACCCGGGCGTGGCTGGCGGGGGTGGAGAGCAGGTCATCGTTGGTCAGGCGCAGCGCCCGCAGCGGGATGCTGCCCAGGGGCGGCGGGGCGGCAGAGCGGCGATGGTAGAAGAGCTGCACCTCCGCACCAGCGGCCTGGAGCGCCTTGGTCATCTCCCGAGAGTAGGTGACCCGTCCGTTGCCGCGCCGATCACGGGCGTGGCCGAACCACGCCACCTTCAGCGATTCACCCATAGACGTGGCAGCCTCTCACTCTTCCAGAATGGTCCAAACACGGAAGCACCCCTCTTCAGCCTGGGGTGCTTGGCGCAGGATCTCCTCCCGCGGCGTGGAAGGCCGGGGATCGTCCGGCCGCAGGACGCTCTGCACCGGCAGAACCGTGGCTGTAGGGGGGATGGTCGCCGTGTCCAGCTCCTGGAGCTTGTCGGCGTAGGCCAGGATGGCTGAAAGCTGGTGCTGGAGGGTCGCCTTCTCCTCCGGCGCAAGGCCTAGCTTGGCCAGTTCGGCCAGATGCTCCACTTCAGCCAGACTCAGCTTCACTGCGCGGTCTCCTTGCTCGGCGTGGCCGTAGTACCGCAGATTATAACACCCCCTGGCCTGGCCCGGCAAATGGTCGCTCAATGGAACGGACAGCCGGGAGCGGCGCTGCCCGCCAGGCGCGCAAAGCCCCAGGGGCCGCTCGCCCTGGGGCTTGATGCCTGGGGTGGATGACGGGAGTTGAACCCGCAACCACTGGATCCACAGTCCAGCGCTCTGACCATTGAGCTACATCCACCGCATTGGCGAAGGGGAGTATAGCATAGCTGCGCCCGGAGAGCAAGTTCGGGCGACGCCGCGACAGGGCCAGCGAGCGGCTCAGGGTTGGCTGGCTCGCTGCTGCTCCTCCATGGCGGCACGCGCCTTGCGGCTGACGCGGTTCCACACGCCGGTAAGCCCCATGGCCTTTTTCATGGCCAGCAGGGTCGCTTCGCCTTCTTGTTGCGCCCGCAGCGTCCCTTCGTAGATGATCTGCTCCACCAGGCCTTTGCGCTCGGCGTAGTGGGCGCGGCGCTCTTGCAGAGGGGCCAGGAAGCTGTTGAGGGCTGTGGCCAGCTTCTCCTTCACCTCCACATCGCCCACGCGGCCCTCCCGGTAGCGCGTCTTCAGGTCTTCCACCTCAGCCTTGTTGGGGTTGAAGATGTCGTGGTAGGTGAAGACGGGGTTGCCCTCCACCGTGCCGGGGATGTCGGAGCGGACCCGATTGGGGTCGGTGTACATGCTGAAGACCCGCTTGCGCACCGTCTTGGGGTCGTCCGACAGGAAGATGGCGTTGCCCAAGCTCTTGCTCATCTTGGCCTGGCCGTCAGTGCCCACCAGCGTGGGCACGTCACCGATCATCGCCTCGGGGATCGGCAGCACGTCGTCGCCGTACATGCGGTTGAAACGTCGGGCGATCTCTCGGGTGATCTCCACGTGGGCCTCGTTGTCTTTGCCTACGGGCACCAGGTGCGCTCGGGGCATGAGGATGTCGGCCGCCTGCAGCACCGGGTAGCCGATCAGACCGAAGGCCACGGTCTCGTCGTCCATGTTGGCGGCCCGCGCCATATCTTTGATGCTGGGCAAGCGGCTGAGCCGAGGCAAGGTCACCAGCATCTCGAAGAAGAGGTTCATCTCGTAGACGGCATGAACCGCCGATTGCAGGTAGATGGTGGACTTCTGGGGGTCGATGCCTGCCGCCAGGTAGTCCAGCACCATCTCCCGCATGTTGTCGCTGATCTGGGTGATGCTTTCCTTGTCTGGGCGGGTGGTCAGCATGTGCAGGTCAGCGATGATGAAGAAGCACTCATAGGCGTCTTGCAGCCGCACGCGGTTCTGCAGGCTGCCGACGTAGTGGCCCAGGTGCAGTTTGCCGGTAGGGCGGTCGCCGGTCAGAATCCTCTTGCGTTCCATGTCGTTCTCCTCCAAGAGTGCGCGGGGGCCACAACAAAGGCCCCTCGCCTTCCTGCCTCCGGCTTGGCCGGAGCGTCAGGAACGAGAGGGGCCTCCCGCGGTGCCATCCTGTTTAGGCTGCCGGGGCAGCCTCGCTCACTTGCGGCCCGTTAACGGTGGCCTGCCGACCTGGGCTACCTGGCGCTGCGCGCCGCCGCTCGCCCAAGCGACTCCCCGGCCCATTCGCCGCCTGCCCGCACACCGCCTTCACACCCCTACCGGCGGCTCTCTGCGTGGGGTCTCGGGTGGGTACTCTCCCGGTTCCTCATCTTTGCCCCTCCACTGTAGCACAGGCACGCCCTTCTGTCAAGCAGGGCGGGATGCCCTGCCGGCCGGCGGCTGGCTGGCCCCAGTGAAGACCGTTGCCGCCCGGCTGCATTTATGGTATAATGCCCTTAGGCAGCCGAACGGCGCTGTCCCTTGGGTGCACGGTGTGGCAGGGGGGCAGACGTGCAGGGGATGGACTGTTCGCTCAGCCCGGCGCTGGGGCCCCAGACGGCCCCAACGGCGCGGGGAGCGCAAGGAGGGCTTCACCAAACCTGACCAACATAGGGGCAGGGCGGCGAGGCCCTTCGCCTTCTGGGTGTCGGGCAGGGGTCGGCCCACAGAGCAGAGGCGCGAGCGCCAGGAGGGGGAGCAGTGAATCTGCACGAGGTCCACTCGAAACAACTCTTCTCCCGCTACGGCATCCCG
>JAAYZY010000321.1 GCA_012514615.1 Chloroflexota bacterium
AGCTGCGCATCCCCTAGGGCGGGCGCCGCAGGGCATCCCGCCAAAGGAGACGGTTCAAGCCTGCCCTCTGCTGTCTACGGCGCGCCGCCCCTGTATGCATGAGGGGCAAGGTGAGCAAGGAACGGCTGTCTGCTGGATGTGAGGATGAACGCCTGCTGATGCAGGTTCGCCAGGGGAACTTGCTGGCCTTTGGCGACCTGTACCACAAGTACCGAGGCCTGGTCTATCGCACTGCGCTGGCGATCGTCCGGGATGCTGAAGCCGCAGAAGACATCCTACAGGACTGTTTTCTGCGGCTTCACGCGCATGCGGGATCGCTGGATGGCACCAGCCCCTTGAGCCCCTGGCTCTACCGCGTCACGGCCAACCTGTGCTACAACTGGCTGCACCAACGGGCGCGCTGGCAGTCGCCAGATGACAAGCCCCTGGCCCAGGCGTGCAGCCTGGGCCAGGAGTCGCCGGAAGCGTTGCTGGAGCGCCAGGAGCTGCGCCTGGCTGTGGAACAGGCCCTCAGTCGCCTCAGCGCCAGCCACCGCGCTGTGGTGGTGCTCTTCTACCTGGCCGACTTCAGCGTGGAGGAGGTCGCCCAAACCCTGGATTGCCCGGTGGGCACGGTGAAATCGCGGCTGCACTACGCGCGCAGCCAACTGCGCACGCTCATCGAACAGGGCGAGGCCTTCCCCCTGGTGGAGGTGTTGATCGGTGTCCGAGGCTAGGCAGGACCAGGACCGGTCGGCGGAGCTCGACGCCCTGTGGCGAGAAGGTCTGCACAGGCTCGTGGGGCAGGCGGAGCCCCCGCCGGGGGTCTGGCAGCGGGTGGCCAGGCGGGTGGCCGGCGGGCCCACCGCCACGCCGCGCCAGCGCGCCGAGAGGCGCTCGCCTGGCCAGTGGGCAACCCTGGCGGCCATCCTGCTGGTCTGCCTGACCTGGCCCCACGGCATCGCCTGCCGCTGGGACGGGAGTCAGCTCGCCTGCACGTGGGGTGAAGGGGGGGCGGCCCCTGCCGCGCCGGCCTCGCCCTCGGTCGCGGCTGGGCCGCTGGCCATCGATGCCCAAGACGCGGCCTCCGGCTATCTCCACCACAAACAGCAACGGGCGGCGCGGGCGCTTCAGGAGCTCAATCAGCCCAACCAAGACCCCTTGCTGCGGACCCGCAAGCCGGCCCCTGCAGCCGTCGCGTCGGCAGCCGCCGCCAGGCCCCCGGAAGCAGCGGTCGGCCACCTGCCGCAAGACCCACCCTCATCGCCACTGCACCTCCCCCTGCCCCGGGACGAAGGCTCGGCGGCGCCCCACCGGGGTTAGGCTACTCTTCCTTCTGCGGCGCCCACTGCCCCCCATACGAGTCCCGCTCGTCCGCCAAGCCCGCCATGCTGGTGAGCAGGCTCAGGGCCATGACGATGCCGCCGCTCACATAGGGCAAGAAGAGATTGAAGTCCAGCGCCAGGCCGGCCCAGGTGGGGCCTACGATGCGGCCCAGGCTCATGAAGGCGTTGTTCAGGCCCATGGCCGCACCCTGCTGACGCCCGGCCTTCTTGGAGATGATGGTGGAGACCCCCGGCCGCAGCATGGCGTTGCCCACGGCAAAGAAGCCGGTGGTGAGCACCACCGTGACGAAGGTGTTGGCCGTGAGCATGAGGAAGAAGCCCACCGCGCTCACCAGCAGCGACCCTTGGATGACACGATGGTCTCCCCAGCGTCGCGAGAGCGGCCCGGTGAGGAAGCCCTGAATGAGCGCCGAGGCCAGCCCGATGAGCATGAGCACCGTGCCCACTTGGGTGGCGCCGTAGCCGTAGCGATGCAGTGCATAGAGACCGAAGACGCCTTCGAAGTTGGTCAGGGCGAAGTTCATCAGGAACGAGAGGAAGAGGGGGTACCCCAGGGGGCCATGCAGCGCCCGCCACATCCCCCGCACATCCAACCCCCGCAGACGCCCGGTGTTGTGGCTGCGGCGCTCGGCTGGCAACGACTCTGGCAGGAAGAAGTAGGCCAGCAGCAGCACCCCAAACGAGAGCCCCGCCGCCACGAAGAACGGCAGCGAAAGGCTGCCTCGGGCCAACCAGCCGCCCAACCCTGGCCCCAACACCATCCCCGTGCCCATGGCCGCCGAGAGGATGCCCATGCCGCTGCTCCGCTCCTCGTCGGTGGTGGTATCGCTGATGAAGGCCAAGGCCGCCGGCATGGTGGCCGACGAGAGCATCCCCGACAGGGCCCGGGCCACAAACATCATCCAAAGCTCCGTGGAGAGGCCGAAGAAGAGCTGGGCCAGGCCGTTGCCCAGGATGCCCACCAGCAGCATCGGCTTGCGCCCCACCCGGTCAGAGAGCTCGCCCCAAATGGGGGAGAAGATGAGCTGCATGAAGGCGAAGGTAGACATGAGCATGCCCAGCTCTCGCCCGCTGGCGCCCAGCGACTCCACGTAGAACGGCAAGATGGGGATGATCATGCCGAAGCTGAGCATGACCACAATCATGCCGCTGAGCAGGATGAGCAAGTTACGCCGCTGTGGCGACATCGACACCTCCACCCCGGGGCGCCCTTCCCAACAAAAGCCTACCCGGCTGGACGCCGGGTAGCCAGGGAGGCCACATGGGCCGGGGAAACCGGGCTGTCCAGGGGACGGGGTCCCCTGGACCCTAGGGGCTCACGAATTTCGTAGCGCTAAGTATATCGCTGCGGGTCTGCCTTGTCAACTGCAGAGAGGAGAGGCGATCAGCCTAGGGCTGGGGCGGCACCGTCTCGCCGTCGGGCACGGAGCGCAGGTCTGCGCAGGAAACCCACGTGACCACGTCGCTCCAGCGGTAGCCCTGGGCGGTGAACGTCGGGATGTCCCTGATCCAGCGCTTGTGCCCATTCTCCAGCAGGTAGATGTGCGGGCTGCGGTCGCACTTGAGCAGGATGGGATCGGCGCGCTCGTAAAGGATGTGCTGGATGCTCTCCGGCAGGCCGGTCACATCGGCTGGCGCGCCGCGGAACAGCCAGGGCGGGGCCAGCAGGCCCAGGGTCGCCCAGCCTAGGTAGAGGACGATGCCCACGGCAAGGGCCTGCCGCATGGCCCCCAGCCAGCGCGCCCGCCCTGCTCGCACCTGCCCGATGAGCACGACGGCCAGCAGGACGATGTTGATCACGTTCCAACCGATGAACAGCAGGCGGTTGGGCGTGAGGCGGCCGTTGGCCGTGCGGTAGAGGATCGCCACCAACGCGTACAGGCCAACCAGCAGCGTGAGCCCAGCCAGGGCCATGACCCCGCGGCGCAACCAGGTCTGCGCCCGGTCGCCCAGCTCGGTGCCGTGCACCGGGGTGGCGCCGACCAGCAGGGCCACCACCGCGAACAGCAGCCCACTGAAGGCCATCAGCACATCACGGTTTTGGAACGGCTCGCGCCAATTGAAGGGGATGAACCCCAGATAGACGACCAATACCCCCACTGCCAACGGCAGCAGCAGGCGCATCAGCAGCGCCACCAGCTTGCTCAGCCCCTCGTCGAACGACTGCTCCCGGGGGGCCGCGGCCGGATCGTAGACCAACGCGACCGCCACGACCGCGATCAGCCCGCCTCCGCCAGCAATGAAGAGTCGCTGCACCACTTCAGGCGGCTGGATGCCCAGCGCATTGAACAGCCCGAAGGTGATCGCGGTGAACAGCCCGCCGGCCATCGCCAGCAGCCCGCCGACGACGAACGCTTCCAGCGATTTGACCAGGAACGCGAAGCGCGAAGCGTCCGCAGAGCGCCCCTCCAGGCCATCCCCCCGCGCCAGTGCGACCGCGCCCATCCCGGCCCAGGCCAGCAGACCCAGGTGCAGCGTCATCAGGCCCAGGTACTGCTCCTGGAACAGCCGCGGCCACATGCCGCGGCAGAGCAGCAGCACGTAGGCCGCGCCCGCGGCCAGCCCCAACCCCACGGCCAGGGCGCGGCTCGGCAGCCGCTTGCCCCCCAGGGACAGGAAGAGGGAGATGAGCACAGCGCTGACCGGCGCGGCCAACAGCAGCACGGCCGGGAAGAGGCTGTAGATCTGGCCATTCAGCGGATTGGTGAACCGGATGGTGAAGCGCTGGTCGTCGGAAAGCAGCCACAGCACCAGCCCGTTGAGAACCCCCAGCGGCAGCGCCCACCCCCAGGCGACGACTCGCTTCCTCACAGCCGCGGCCGCATGGCGCAGACGGTAGTGCCAGGCCGCCAGCAGGAGGTTGTCGGGGGAGCCGGCGTAGGTGACCTCAACCGCCTCCGCGAACGCCGCCTGCTCGCCGACCTGCACGGCCTGTTGATAGGCTTGCTCCAGCGCTTCGGGGTTCTCGGTCAGTTGTTGGATGGTTGGCAGATAGGACATGCCCTAGTCTCCTGACACGATCGCGAGTAGCGCTTCGCGTAGTTCGGCCCAGATGATGGCACGAGCGCTCTCCACAGGAGGCCATTCGACTCCACACCCATTGTCTCTTGCGGTTCAGTGATGGCGAGGTTGTCTTGGGTGGTCGCGAAAGGCCTTCCTCACGGCTGGGGCGAAGGCCCTCGGCCAGGCGGCACCGTGTCGCCGTCCGGCAGGCTGCGCAGGTAGGCGCAATCCACGAAGCGCACGTCATCCCACTCGTGGCCTTCCGCTTCGAACGTGGCGATGTCCACGATCCAGCGCTTCTGCCCCCCTTCCAGGCGGTAGATGTGGGGGCTCTTGGCGCACTTGAGCAAGACGTGGAGCGGCGCGCCGAGCTCGAAACGTTCCACGAAGCCATCTTCCACCACATGCACGTCGCCCCAGGTGAAGCCGTAGTGCTCGAAGGCGTCCATGCTGCTGATCCAGCGGAACTGCCCCTGGCGATAGACGTAGATCCGCTCGCTGCCGGCTTCTTTCACCACCAGGCCATCGCGGATGATCAGGGCAGCGCTGTCGGGCATGGCCGTGGCCAAGGTGGTGCCGTGGCGGTTGAAGGGGATGTTGATGAGGACCACCACCAGGAGCAGGCCCAGGGCCAGCCGAGCCAGGATGCGATCGGCGTGAGAGGGCAAGACCGGGGCCGGCGGCTCTGGGGCCAGCTCAGGTTCAGGCGGCCGAGCCGCTTCCAGCGGCGGCGCAGGCGGCGCGGGGGGAGGAGTCGGCGGCGCGGCCTGCGTCTGCCGCGCCTGGAGTCGCTGGGCCACTTCGTCGGCCAGCAGGTCCAGCAGGGGATCCCAACGGGAAGAAGGCGCAGGTTGGTTCATGGGCCTACCTCACCACGAAGAAGCCCAGGATCTCGCCCATGCTGGTCAGGACGTTGGCGTAGAAGTTGCCGCCCATGGGCCGCAGGAACTCGAAATCCATGGTGGGCGCGCCGATGAAGGGGCGCAAGGTCCAGGCCATCTGGCTACCCACAAAGGCGTAGATGAGGATCCACAACCGCACCAGGTTGCGGCGGGCGGCGCTCCCTTCCCTCTTGCCCCCGGCCAGGAGCTGCATCCCCTGGGAGAGAAAGACCACGCCCACGATGCCGGCCACGGTGAACACCCCTACGTTCAGCAGCTTGAAGAACTGGTAGTGGCTGGTGGTGAGCAGGAAGAAGAGGACGATGGGCCCAAAGCTGAGCAAGACCACGGCCGTGACGGCGATGGCGGTAAGCATCAGGGCCACGCCTTGACTGAGCGTCTGGTTGGAGCCGAAGATCAGGTTGAAAAAGTAGAGCGTGGGGGCGCAGACCAGCAGCGTGACCAAGAAGACCAAGGGGAGCTTCGCTGCTGAGCTCAGGGCCTGCAGGGCGCTGTGGCTGGAACCCATCACCGCCCCGTAGAGAGCCAGGAAGACGACGCCGGTGATGAGCAGATCGCGGATCTTGGCCCCCAGTTCCCTGCCTTGGCGAATCTCCTCGAAGAAGCGGCTGCGCTCTCGCAGCACCTGCTCGATGACCAACAGGGCTCGCATGAAGAAGCCTCCTTCGCCCACCAGCAGAACGTGGGCCAGCGGGAGTGGATGGGAGTCGAACCCACCAGGGTCGCCTGTTCGGCACCCCTCAGACGGTTTTGAAGACCGCGGAGCCCACCGGGACTCAACCACCCCCACAGCGCAGGGAATCATACCCCCATCCGCCCTGAAAGTCAAACGGCTGGGTCTCGGGCCGCGGGGCCGCCCGCAGAGGCCGGCCCGCGAACGGTTGACAGGCTCGATGATCAGCAGTACAATACGTACTGTAAGATTCACCTAAGAAGTGATGAGGTGTGCCATTATCCAGATCCCTCACCTTCCAGACGCCTTGGCGCGTCTGCCCCAAGGAGGCGGAGTCGTCAACGACGGAGGAACGGGCCTGACAAGCCAGCGTGTTGCGGGAAACGTACTGCCATTCCACCATCACGAAAGGGGTTTGTCATGAAACTGTTTCGTCTGTGCCTCCTGATTGCGCTCTTGGGGCTGCTTCTGCCGGTGGCCACGTCGGCCTACGCCCCGCCGCAGTCCTCGGTATCGACCCCATCGCCAACTCTGCAGCGGCAGGCGAGCTTCCTCTTGTCGTATACCGCCAGCTCCGACGGGAGGTCGCCCTTAGCCTTTGTGGAGCTCTGGGTACGCACCAGCACGCCGGGCTTCTGCGGGCCGGCCGACTGGGCCTTGGCCCTGGTGGATGCCGCCTGTACGGGGGAGCATGACTGCAGCCAGCAGTTCAGCTTCACTGCGCCCGGCCAGGGCGTCTACCAGTTCAAGAGCATCATCCAGCAGCAGAACGGTGAGCGAGAACGCAAGGACAGCCCCGACTCGGACTGGGTTCAGGTGGACTACGCCCCCCCCACGGTGGGCGAGACCAACCCCCGGGATGGGGCCGTGGTCTACGGCACAATCAACGTAGGGGCCTACTTCGGCGACTCGTTCGGGCTCGTAGGGGTCTGGATCGGCGACGAGACCTACTACAGCTTCAACCGAGAGTGGCTATGGACCCCCTCTTGCGCTGCTCCGCCAGCAGGCGGCGAGGAGGCAACCGCGCTGGGGCAGACCGGCCTGCCATCGGGGGTCTACTCCACCCAGTGGGATACCACCCAAGCGCCCGATGGCCCGGTGCAATTGGCCTTCACGGCCAGGGATGTGACCGCCGCCCGGGCCTCAAGCGGGCGCGTCGGTCTGCCCATGTCGGAGGATAGACCCGACCTGACCGGCGTGACCGTGAAGACGATTACGGTGATAGTGAACAACGGGTCGGCGCGGCAGCCCAAGGTGCTCAGCGCCGTCAACCAGGGTGGGCAGGTGACCTTCCAGGGCCTTGTGCCGCCGCCGCAGGAGATGTG
>JAAYZY010000322.1 GCA_012514615.1 Chloroflexota bacterium
AGGGGTTGTGTCCTTTCCATGCGGAGAAGACCCCCTCTTTCGTTGTCTTCCCCGAGTCCGGCACCTGGCACTGTTTCGGCGCGTGCGGTACCGGCGGCGACATCTTCAACTTCATCATGCGCAAGGAGAACCTCTCTTTCGGTGAGGCGCTGCGCCTGTTGGCCGAACGGGCTGGCGTGGCCCTGGAACCGCCGTCGCCGGAACGCCAGGCTGAGGAGACCCAGCGCCAGCGCATCCTGACCCTTCTCAGCGCCGCCACCCTCTACTTCCACCACCTGCTGCTCAACGCCCCGGCTGGCCAGGGGGCGCGGGCGTACCTTGAGTCTCGGGGGCTGAACCGCGAGACGTGGGGCCGCTTCCAGTTGGGGTTTGCCCCCGACGAGTGGCGCGCCCTCTCGGACTACCTGCTGGGCAAGGGCTACGCCGTGGCTGACCTGGCCGCGGCGGGGCTCATTGTGGAGCGGGAGGACCGCGCCAGCTATTACGACCGCTTCCGCAACCGCTTGGTCATCCCCATCCGCGATCCCCGAGGTCAGGTGGTGGCGTTCGGGGCCCGCGCCTTGGATAACAGCCTGCCCAAGTACCTGAACTCTCCCCAGACGCCCCTCTTCGACAAGGGCCGCCTGCTCTTCGGCTTCGACGCGGCAGCCGAGGCGATCCGCGCTACCGGCCGCGCCGTCATTGTGGAAGGCTACATGGATGTGCTCATGGCCCATCAACGCGGCATTCACAACGTGGTGGCCACCATGGGCACCGCTCTAACCGAAGATCACCTCTCCCGCCTGGTGCGCCTGGCCCGGCGGTTGGTGCTGGCCCTCGATTCCGACGCCGCCGGCGACCAAGCCACGCTGCGCGGCCTGAACCTTGCCCGGGAGACGATGCAGCGTCGGGCCATCCCCAACCTCACCCCCACCGGGCGCGTCCGCTTCGAGAACCGGCTGGACGTGGACCTGCGCATCCTAGCCCTGCCGCTGGGCCGCGACCCCGACGAGGTGATCCGCGCCGACCCGGAGACCTGGGAGCGCTTGGTGGAGCAGTCGCTGCCGGTGGTGGACTACTACTTCCAGGTAGTGCTGGGCGCTCTTGACCTGACCCAGGCTGCCGACAAGTCGCTGGCGGCGCGGGAGCTCCTGCCGGTCATCCACGACTTGAGCGACCCGGTGCAGCGTGAGCACTACGTGCAGAAGCTGGCAAGAGTCTTGCAGCTAAGCGAGCAGGCGATCGTGGCGGAGCTGCGGCGGGTGCGTCGGCCGTCGGCCGCCTCGGCAGCAGCGGCCGCAGCCGCGCCCCGGCCGCCGGGCCCGCGTCGCGCTGGGCTGGAAGAGCAGTTCCTCTCGTACCTGGCAGCGGCGCCCAAGCTGCTGGCCCGGGTACAGCGCTATCTGGCTGAGGAGGTTCAGGGAGACAGCATCGGCGATGAGGCGTTCTTGCGGGCCGAGAACCGCTTGGTGTTCCAAGCGCTGCGCCGGGCCGCAGCCGAGGCCCCGTTGCCGGATGGCGGATGGGAAGAGGAGCTGGAGCCAGCCGTAAGGGGCCACGTGGCAGAGCTGCGCACCCTGCTGGAGCGAGGCCCTGCTCTGCCTGAAGACCTGATGGAACAAGACGCCGTGGATTGCGCCCTGCGTCTGCGCAAGCGCAACCTCAAGGCGTTCATTCAAGACCTGCGCTACTTGCTGGAGGAGCCCGGGACTCTGCCAGCGGAGCAGCGTCAGGAAATCGGCCAGCAGATCGACCGCCACGGCCGGTTGCTGCGCCGCATCGACCAGACGCTGAAGGCGCGCTCCCTCACCGGGAGGCGTCAGGCCATCGAGGCCAACGGTCAGCCGATCTGACCACGGAACGTCAGAGATCCCCCACCGCAGCCAACGGGGACGTGGAACAAACGGTCGCCTGAGGAGCGGCCAAGCCCACTCCATGCCATAGCTGAACGACAGCGCGGCCGCCAGCCCTGGCTGGCGGGGGTGCAGGGCTTGGCGCGCGAGGGCAGGCGCTCCGTTGGTGGAGCGTGGGCAAGATGTCGATAGCCGTGGATGTCATGACCATGGAAAGGCGGCCGGGCCGCCGCGGGCGCGCCGGCCGGCAGGGGCAGCCGTCCTTCGGCTCGGCGCTGGCCGACCTGGAGGCCGACGTGGACCCGGGCGGCGAGGGAGACGAAGACGCACAACTCCCGCTGGCCGACGGCGAACCCAGCGACCCGATCCAGCTCTACCTGCAGGAGATCGGGCAGGTGCCGCTGCTCTCCGTGGCTGAAGAGCGCGAGCTGGCCGCAGCGATCCAAGTCGGTCGGGAGGCTGCCCAGCAGTTGGAGGCCGGCCTCGACTCCCCCCCCGCAGCGCGCCAAGAGCTGACCATCGTGGTGGGCCAGGGCAAGTGGGCCGAACGTCAACTGGCCCAGGCCAACCTGCGCCTGGTGGTCAGCGTGGCCAAGCACTTTCTGGGCCGCGGCATCAGCCTGCCGGACCTGATCCAAGAAGGCAACCTGGGCCTCCTTCACGCCGTGCAGAAGTTCGACCCCCAGCGCGGCTACAAGTTCAGCACCT
>JAAYZY010000323.1 GCA_012514615.1 Chloroflexota bacterium
CAACGTGAGGCTCCGGCGCGGCCGCAGGAGCACACTATCCGCTTGGAAGGCTTCGGAAAGGGGTTCGCTCATGATCTCTCTGCTCCTAGGCCGCCGAGACGCGGATGCGCGGGTCGATGAAGGTATAGAGGACATCCACCAGGAGGTTCATCGCCATGTACAGCACCGCCGAGAAGAGGATCGTCCCCTGCACGAGAGGGAAGTCCTTGAACATGATGGCGTTCACCGTCATGGCGCCCAGGCCCTGGCGAGCGAAGACCGTTTCGACGATCACCGTACCGCCCAACAGGCTGCCCAACTGCAACCCGATCATGGTCACCACCGGGATCAGGGCGTTGCGCAAGCCGTGGCGGATGATGGTGGTGCGTTCCCGCAAGCCCTTGGCGCGGGCCGTGGTCATGTACTCCTGCCGCAAGACTTCCAGCATGCTGGAGCGGGTGAGGCGCGCCGTCGTGCCGCTGGAGGCAAAACCGAGGGCCAGCGCCGGCATCACCAGACGAGCGAGGCCCCCTTGGCCCGTGATGGGCAGCCAGTGCAACTTAACCCCCAAGAGGAAGATAAGCATCAAGCCCGACCAGAAGATGGGCATGGAGATGCCAAATAGAGCTACCGTCATGGTCGCGGCATCCACCCAGGTGTTCTGGTGAATCGCGGCCACGATGCCACTGATCATCCCGATGATGATTGCAACGAGCGCCCCGGCCAGAGCCAGCTCCAGCGTCGCCGGCAGGTTCGCCAGGACTTCGCCTTTCACGGAGCGGCCGGTGTAGATCGACTTGCCCAGATCGCCTCTGATAGCGTTGCTGATGAAACGGTAGTACTGGACGTGCGCCGGCTGATCCAACCCCAGTTCGGCGCGCAGCTTGGCAATCGCCTCAGCGGAAGCGCCTGTCTCCGCCGTCATCAGTGTGGCTGGATCCCCGGGCACGATGTAAAGAATGGAGAACACCGCCACAGAGACCAAGAACAGAACCGGGATGGCTTGAAGGAGTCGCCGGATAAGGTATGCTGCCATACTCTGCTCCCTCGGAGAGTGTGTGCGGTCCTCCCGCAAGAGCCCCTGCGGGAGGACCGTCTTGCGCGGGTCGGTTACTTGCTTACGTAGGCGTCATAGACGTAGAGGTTGCCGCGCCCATCAAGCCACAGGTCCTTCAACGGAGCCAACATGGCCAGGCTAGTTACCCGATACAGGATGGGGATCGCCAATGCCTCATCGGCGATGATCTTCTGGGCTTGGGCGTAAACCTCGCAGCGTTTGGCTGGATCCGAGATCATGTCACCCTGGTCCAGGAACTCATCCAGCTCGGGGATGGCCAGGTGGCTGAAGTTCCAGCCCTTGCCGATGTTCTTGCTGTGGAAGAGCACACTGAGGATGTTGGGGTCGCTGGCGCCCCAGTCTCGCCAGATCATCTGGAAGTCGGCGGACTGCGCCGTGGCCAACTGGATGGCCGCGCTGGGCAGGATCACGTTGCGGGCATCGATGCCCAGCTTGCCCCACTGCGACATGATCACCTCGCCGATCTGAGGGCCCTTGCCCACGGCCACCGAGGTGATCTCGATCTTCAGGGTGTTGCCGTCCTTGTCCCGCAACATCCCCTTGTCGTCCTTGGTCCACCCCAGCTCTTCCAGGATGGCCAAGGCCTTGTCGGGATCGTAGGCGTACATGTTGTCTGCTTCTTCAGAGTAGCACATGGTGGCCGGCGACAAGGGGCCGGTGGCCATGATGCCCTGGCTCAGGTAGACCGTCTTGAAGATCATCTCCCGGTCGGTGGCGTAGGTCAGGGCCTGGCGCATGCGCACGTCCTGCAGCAGCGGGTCTGTGGCGTTGAAGACCTCTTGCACGCCAGGACCGCCCACCAGCTGTTCGATGACAGAGTAGCGGTTGGCGTCCGCCTTGAAGCCGGGGATGCTGACGTCCGGCACCTGGAACAGGGCTTGGACTTCGCCGCTCTGCAGCGCAGCCGAGCGGGTGCCGTCTTCCTGGATGAAGCGGAAGGTCACCTGATCCAGGTAGGCCGGGCCGGTGTGGCGAAAGACTTCCGGCGCCCAGTTGTAGTCGGGGTTCTTCACCAGGACCACACTCTCGTTGGGCACATACTCCTTGAACATGAAGGGGCCGGTGCCCAC
This sequence comes from Chloroflexota bacterium, assembly GCA_012514615.1. Next base: position 2,128 of record JAAYZY010000323.1, read on the forward strand.
CGGGTGCCACAGCGCTTCGTCACGGCTCATGGTCTGGAACGACGTGGGGGAGAGCATGGCCAGCACCGAAGCCGAGACGTTGAGGAAGGCGCCGTAGGGGCGCTCGAAGTTGATGCGGACCGTGTATTCGTCGATCACTTCGGCAGACTTGAAGGGGCCCAACTGGTTGATGGCGTTGGTCGACTTGGTCTCTGGGTTCACCACCCGCTCGAAGTTCAGCTTCACGGCCTCTGCGTTGAAGGGGGTGCCGTCGTGGAACTTGACGCCTTCCCGCAGCTTGAAGGTGTAGCTGAGCTCGTCCTCCGACACTTCCCACGAGGTTGCCAGAGCTGCCTTGAACCCGTCAGGGGACCACTGCACCAGCGGGTCCGCGATGTTGCGGACGATGATGGTGCAGTTGTTGTAGTTGCAGATGTGGTTGTCCAGGCCGTCGGGCACGGTCTTCAGGACGACGGTCATCTCCTTCTCGCTCATCTCCGGCATGGCCGGCTCTGGCACCGCA
>JAAYZY010000324.1 GCA_012514615.1 Chloroflexota bacterium
AAGGGCCCGGCGGCCTAGAGCTCCACCGTCCGGCCGGTGCGCAGCGACTCAATGGCTGCCCACGAGACCTCCAACGCCCGGCGGGCGTCTTCGGGCGTCACCACCGGGGCGACCCCCTCCCGCAGGGAGGCCACCCAAGCCTTGGCCTCCGCCTCCAGGTGGAACTCGTCGCAGAACAGCCGCTCCACCTGCCCGCCTTCCCGCGCCCACTCCAGGCCCATGTCGCCGGTGAAGCGCACCGCCCCCTTGGGTCCGAACAGGCGGCATTCTTCCCGCACCACATTGACCCCCGGCGCCAGGCCCCAGGTGATGAAGAGGGTGCCCAGGTCGCCGCTGTCGTGCTCCACCATGATGCTGGCCGTGTCTGGGGCCACCTCTTGGATGTGGGCCAGCTCAGGGCGTCCCTGCCCGAAGCTGACGCCGCGGGCGGTCACCCGCACCGGCTCGGCGTTGAAGAGCATTCGCCATTGGTCGAAGTAGTGGCCGCACTGGTCGATGATGGGGCCGCCGTTGCCGCGGGCCAGGTCGTGCATGGCTCGCTTGGGACGGATCTCCAGGGCGTCGAAGTAGTGGGCCACGATGGGCCGCCCTAGGGCCCCCTCGGCGATGAGATCCCTCAGGCGCCGCTGCAAGGCCAAGTGCCGCCGCTGCAGCCCCACCGTCAGGCGGACGCCCGCGGCCCGCGCCGCGGCGATCATGGCATCGGCCTGCTCCAACGTCAGGGCGATCGGCTTCTCGCAGAAGATGTGCTTGCCGTGGCGCGCTGCCAGCAGCGTCGGTTCCAGGTGGTGGTAGGCCGGCACGGCGATGAGCACCGCGTCGACGTCTGGCCGGGCGATGGCTTCTTCCATGGTGTCAGCCACGTGGGGGATGCCCAAGCTGGCGGCCAGCCCTTCGGCGCGTCGCCGGTCCACGTCGAACACGCTCACCAGCGCTGTATCCTGCAGGAGCTGCCACACCAGGGCGTGCATGGAGCCCATGTCGCCAGCGCCGATGAGGGCGCTGCGCAGGGGTCGATGAGGCTCGTTGTTCACTTTCTGTTCTCTCCCATCAATGTGATAGGGATGCTGCACCACAACAGGACGCCGGCAACAGCTCGCAGCTCTCGCCTGGGGCTGGCTGGCCGTTGGCCGCCGGCAACCGTCCCCCGGCCTGTGGGCCGCAGCCTCTGCCGGTAAGCCGCTGCCGGCAACCCGGATGCTCTTCCCTACACCCCCCCGAACTGCTGCGCCTGCCGCGCGGCAGCCTGTTCCGCCAGACGGAGCAAGGCGTTGGCCTGGCCCAAGTCTGCAGCCACGGTCTCGATCATCAACCCCTCTGGGCGCAGGTTCTCCAAGAGCTCCGCCACCTCCCAGGCCCCGGCGGTGATGTGCAGGGCCTTCTTCCCGGCCTGGATGCGCCGCAGCAGCGGAACCCACTGCACCATGGGGCCAGCCCCAGCCCCCGGCACCCACTGGATCGCCTGGATCTCCGGGCAGCCCAGCAGCAGGTCTAGGTGGCGCACGGCATCCGGCCCATCCAGGTGGTAGATGCAGCGGTCCAGGGCCGCTGCCTGCCGCAGCACCGTGGGCAGGAAGAACCTTTCGAACATCTTAGGCGAGATCATGGCGCTGAAGTCACACTGGACGGGATAGGTCCGCCCATGGTGCCAGGCCAGCAGCCAGGAAGACGACCCAACCTCCAAGGGCGCCGTCAGGCGGTAGAGGCGCTCATAGGCGGCGAGCCACCAATCACAGATGCGCCCCTCCAGGGCCAGGACGGCCTCTGGGTGGTCGTAGAGATCGGTGAGCAGGGGGCCTGTGCCCCGCAGATTGGCCAACAGGTCCCCGGCGCCGCCCAGGTCGGTGATCCCCACCACGTAGTCGCCGCCGCTGTCGGCGACGGCCGTCTCGGTGAGCCGCAGCACCAATTGCCACCAACGGTTCTGCTCGTCCCACTGCAACTGGTCCGCCTGGCGCCAGTCGGTCAGGATCGGGTCCTGCCAGGAGGTGAACTCCTCCAGCTTCAGGGGGCAGCCCAACACAGCGCTCAGCACCCCTGGCCCCAGGTAGACCCGCATGCGCGGGTAACTCTCGCCTACGAAATGGGTCAGCCCAAACGCCCGCCGCTGGCGGTCAACCGCTCGCTGCGGATCCAGGCTGTTCAGGGCCCCCACGTGCAGCCAGCGCTTGAGGGCGGTGGACTGCGCTTCTTGCTCGGCCTGGGAGCCCCGCTGCAACGCCTCTGGCCAATCGGGCGCCAGCCCCAGCGCGGTCGGGTCTCTGGGAACCACGATCTGCAAGCAGGGGCGGTCGATGATCTCCCGCTGCCACCATGCTTCCAGGCGCTGGGCCGCCAGCGACCAGTCGTCCTTGTAGCCGTCCATCCCCGTCCTCTCGAGTGGGGGCGCCCCCTGCGGGTCGCCCCGTCTGCCGCACGCCGGCGCTACTGGCCGCCAAAGCCGGTCATGGTGATGCCCTTGACGAAGTAGCGCTGGGCGAAGATGAACAGCAACAGCATGGGTGCAAACATCATGGTGGCCACGGCGAAGATCCAGTCCCACTGCGACGTGTATTGGCTGTTGTAGTTCATGATGGCCAGGGCCAGGGTCCACTTCTCCATGGAGTTCAGGAAGATCAGGGCGCTCATGAAGTCGTTGTAGTGCTGCAGCACGGAGAAGACGGCCACGGTGGCCAGCACCGGCGTCGAGAGCGGCATCAGGATCTGGAACAGGGTGCGGGCGCGACTGGCCCCGTCGATGCGGGCGGCGTCCTCCAGCTCCATGGGGATACCCCGCAAGAACTGGCGCATGAGGAAGATGTAGAACGAGGCGACGCCAAACCAGAATGGCACCGTCAAGGGCAAGAAAGTATCGATCCAACCGAAGTTCTTGAACATGATGAACCGCGGCACGATCAGCACCACATCCGGCAGCATCATGGTGGCCAGCACCATCATGAACACGAAATCCCGCCCCGGCCAACGCAACCGGGCGAAGCTGTACCCCACCATGGCCGACGAGAGCACGCTGCCCACGGTGGCCGCGCCGGTGACGATGACCGTGTTCAGGAAGAACTGCCACAGGGGGAACATGGTGGCTGCCTCGACGTAGTTGCGCCACTGCCACTCATCCGGCAGCCACTTGATGGGGTGCACGAAGATCTCCGTGGAAGCCTTGAACGATGAAGTGACCATCCAGATGGTGGGCACCAGGAAGCTGATGACCAGGGCCGTGAGAAAGACCTGCAAGGCCGCGATGCCCAACCCTCTGATGATCTTCGGCCGGTTGCGCATCCACCAGGTGGGGTGGTGGACCCGGGCCGACGGGACCGTGGATTCTCCGGTTGTCATGGCTGCCTCACTCCATCTCGTAGTAGACCCAGCGGTTGGACATGTAGAGCTGGGCGATGGTGAACCCAATGATGATCACAAAGAGCTCCCAGGATAGGGCAGCGGCGTAGCCCATGTGGAAGTAGACAAAGCCCTGCCGGTAGATGTTGAGCACCACGAAGAGCGTGGCATCCTGGGGCCCGCCCTCGGTGATGAGGTAGGCCGGGGTGAAGATCTGGAACGAGTTGATGATGGCCATGACCATGTTGTAGAAGATCATGGGCGTCATCAGGGGCACGATGATGTGCACGATGCGGCGGAAGGCGCTGGCCCCATCGATGCTGGCCGCCTCCAGCAGCGAATCAGGGATGTTCTGTAGACCGGCGATGAAAATCACCATCTGTCGGCCGATCATCCAGAACGACATGAAGATGAAGGCTGGCTTGGCCAGGGCGGGATCCCACAGCCACATCTGCGGCGGGATGCCAATCCAGCCCAGCACCTCGTTCAGAATGCCGAACTCCGGGTGGAAGACCCGCTGCCACACCACGGCGCTGGCCACCATGGGTACCATGATGGGGAGGTAGAAGCCGGCGCGGTAGAACGCCTTGCCCTTGATCGGCTGGGTCAGCAGCATGGCCAGGATGAAGGAGATGACCAGCTGGATGGGCACGGCAAAGAGGGTGTAGTAGGCGGTGTTGTACAGACTCTTGTTCACCTTGGGGTCGCTCAGCATCCTGGTGATGTTCTGCAAGCCCACCCACTTGGGCGGGGAGAGCAGGTCCCAATCTTGGAACATGATCACGATGGAGTAGAGCATGGGGAAGGCGATGAAGACTAAGAAGCCGATGATGAAGGGAGAGGCGAAACCAAGCCCGGCCAAGGTCTCTTCCAAGGCCAGCCCACGGAACCAGTGGCGCAACCCATTGCGCTTGCGGACGGTAGTTGTCGTCATCCTGCACCTCAGAACTGTCTACAGTTGAGAGCGAGTCGGCCCTGACAGGGGCGGGGGCTGGGCCAGGAAACCCAGCCCCCGTTCCGAACCATCACTGCGTCCACCTGAGATGGGTGGCTACTTCTTTTCCGCCCAGAACTTGTCCAGGATGGCCTGGGCTTGCTTGTCCACCTCTGGCAGTACGTCGGCCGCCTTGGCCGAACCCAGCGTGAGAGGATCCCAGCCCACCGGCTTGACCACTTCGCTCTCCAAGCGGTTGCGGGAGATGCCGCCGATGACGTCCATCTCGGCAGTCTTGAACGACTCGATGAAGGCCCGACCGTTGGAGACGCCCCACTGCTCCTTGATGAAGGGCAGCCACCAGCTCTCGGCCAGCTTGAAGCTGTTGGGGATGCGGCC
>JAAYZY010000325.1 GCA_012514615.1 Chloroflexota bacterium
CAGCGATCCTGGACATCCTGCGGCAGGCAGGGGTGTCGGCCACCTTCTTCGTGACCGGCCTTGAACTGGCGGCGTACCCGGAGGGGGGACAGGCGCTGGCGGCCGCCGGCCACGAGCTGGGCAACCACACCTACTCTCACCACGCCCTGCTAGGGAAGTCGCTGCGCTTCATCCGCCAGGAGATCGAGGGGACCGACGCCCTGATCCGCGCCGCCGGCCAAAGCGGCCCCATCTACATCCGCCCGCCCTATGCCAAGCGGCTGCTGGCGCTGCCGTTCTATCTGCAGCAGACCGGCCGCCCCGCCATCCTGTGGGATGTGGAGCCAGAATCGTACCCTGAGGTGGCTGCCAGCGCCGAGGCCATGGTCCAGCACGTCTTGGCCCGGGCGCGGCCGGGCTCGGTGATCCTGCTGCACGTGATGTACCCGGGCCGGGCCGAGACGCTGCGGGCGGCGCCGGGGATCATCCAGGGCTTGCAGGCGCGGGGCTACCGTTTTGTCACCCTGTCTGAGCTGCTGGCTGCCGACGGTTGAGGCGTCGGAGACGCTGGAGAAGGAGCGGCTGGTGAAGAGCTACCGCAAAGAACTGTGGTTGGAGATGCCGGCTCGGCGGGCGTTCGTCAACATTACGGCCCAGGTGGAGCAGGCCCTGCGGGAGAGCGGCATCCACGAGGGGCTGGCTTTGGTGAACCCCATGCACATCACCGCCTCGGTCTTCATCAACGATGACGAGCCAGGCCTGCACCGGGACTACGAGGAGTGGCTGGAGGCGCTGGCTCCCCACGAACCGCTGAGCCGTTACCGCCACAACCGCACCGGTGAAGACAACGCCGACGCCCACCTGAAGCGCCAGGCCATGGGGCGGGAGGTGGTGGTGGCCGTGACCGACGGGCGGTTGGACTTCGGCACTTGGGAGCAGATCTTCTACGGCGAGTTCGACGGCGGACGGCGCAAGCGCGTCTTGGTGAAGATCATTGGTGAGTAGGGCGGCTGCCCCGTGCGGGCTGTCGGGGTGTGGCAACCGAGGAGGGGATTGGATGTCTGTGGAGAGGAAAGGGCTGTTGGAAGGACGGGTGGCCTTGGTGACTGGAGCCAGCCGGGGGATCGGCCGGGCCACGGCCCTGGCCATGGCCCGTGAGGGTGCGGCGGTGGCGGTCAACGCCCATCGCTCGGCAGCGGAGGCTGAGGCGGTGGCCGGCGAGATCGCGGCGGCGGGCGGGCGGGCCATGACGGCGCTGGCCGACGTGGCCGACCCTCAGGCGGTGCAGGCGATGGTGGCTCGGGTGCAGGGGGAGCTGGGTCCGGTGGACGTGCTGGTGAACAACGCCGGGGCCAGCAGCGACCGCTCGTTCGAGGCCATCTCCGTGGCGGAGTGGAACCGCATCTTGGAGGTGAACCTGGGTGGGGTCTTCCACTGCTGCCGGGCGGTGCTGCCGGGGATGAAGGAGCGGCGCTACGGCCGCATCGTCTGCGTCTCGTCGCTGGCCGGGGTGCGGGGCGCTCTGAACGACAACGCCCAGTACGCCGCCTCCAAGGCCGGCGTGCATGGCCTGGTGATGACGCTGGCCCGACGCATGGCGCCCTACGGCATCACCGTCAACGCGGTGGCCCCTGGCCCCATCGAGACGGAGATGTTCCGCCGCAACGTGGACGAGGACGACAAGCGGCGCCGCCTGGCCGGCATCCCCGTGGGTCGCTTCGGCCAGCCAGAGGATATCGCCCAGGCCGCTCTCTTCTTGGCCTCGGACTGGGCCAGTTACATCACTGGGGTGGTGCTGCCGGTGGGCGGTGGGTTTCACATGGGGTAGGGCGTGAGCCGGCCCTCGCCGCGGTGGTGGGTGGCGCGACCATGACGGTTGGGGCTGCCGCCGCTCTCGCCATGTGTGTTGCGGTGGCCCCTGGAAAGCGGGCCGCCGCTGTGGTATACTATGGGGTGACGGGATCAGGACCGACGCGGAGGAGTGCGGCGGTGGGCGAAGGACCGACCAGGAAGGGCGGACGTCTGGCAGCAGTGGCCGCGGCCCTGCTGCTGACAACAGGGGGAGCCGTGGTTCACCTGAACCGACCGGCGCCCGCGCCCTTGATCATCACCCCCGCGCCCCCCACGGCCACCCCAGCCGCAACGGCCACGCTGGCCCCCTTGCGGGTCTATGTCAGCGGAGCGGTGCAGCGGCCGGATGTGTACGTCTTGCCTCCGGGCAGCATCGTGCAGGAGGCGGTGGCGGCAGCCGGAGGGGCCACCGACCAGGCCGACTGCGACCGCATCAACCTGGCGCGCCGCCTGCAGGATGGCGAGCATGTCTACATCCCCCGTCTGGGCGAGGAGCCGCTGCCCCAGTCCCCCCTCCCCGCCTCCCGCGCGGCTGGGCCGGTCGATGTCAACAGCGCCACCGCCGGCCAACTGGAGGCGCTGCCCGGCATCGGCCCAGCGTTGGCCCAACGCATCATTGCCCATCGCCCCTACATCC
>JAAYZY010000326.1 GCA_012514615.1 Chloroflexota bacterium
CTCGGTGCGTTCTGGAGCGCGCATCTCCATGCCGGGCATGATGGACACCGTTCTCAACGTGGGCCTGAACCCGGACACGTTGAAGGGTATGGCTGCCCTCACGGGCAACGACCGCTTCGCTTGGGACGCCTACCGCCGCCTGATTCAGATGTTCGGCAACATCGTCAAGGGCATTCCCCGGGCCAAGTTCGAGGCGATCCTCAACGAGCACAAGAGCAAGACCCAGGGCGGCGGCGATGTGGACCTGACCACCGACATGCTCAAGAATGTGGTGCGGGACTTCAAGGCCCTCTACCAGAAGGAATTGGGTCAGGCGTTCCCCGATGACCCCTACGAGCAGCTGCGCCAGGCGGTGGAAGCGGTCTTCAAGTCGTGGTTCGGCGCCCCGGCCATCGCCTACCGCAACCGCGAAGGCTTGCCGCACGACTGGGGCACCGCGGTGAACATCGTGACCATGGTCTTCGGCAACATGGGCGACAACTCTGGCACCGGCGTGGCTTTCTCTCGCAACCCGGCTACCGGCGAGAAGGTGCTCTACGGCGAGTACTTGCTGAACGCCCAGGGTGAGGACGTGGTGGCAGGCATCCGCACGCCCAAGCAGATCGCCCAACTGGCCAAGGAGCTGCCGGAGAGCCACAAGGAGTTCAAGGCCATCTCCGAGCGCATGGAGCGACACTACCGCGACATGCAGGACATGGAGTTCACCGTGGAGCGCGGCAAGCTGTGGATGTTGCAGACCCGCTCGGGCAAGCGCACGGCGCGCGCCGCGGTCAAGGTCGCTGTGGACATGGTGAACGAAGGCCTGATCTCCAAGGAAGAAGCGCTGATGCGCGTGACCCCGGCGCAACTGGACCAGCTGCTGCACCCCGGGTTCGACCCCAAGGCCAAGGAGAAGGCCATCGCTGAGGGCAACCTGCTAGCCAAAGGCCTGAACGCTTCGCCCGGCGCTGCCCATGGCGTCGCCGTCTTCGATGCAGAACGCGCCGAAGAGGTGGTTAAGGCTGGCACGCCGGTGGTGCTGGTGCGCCCTGAGACCAACCCCGACGACATCCACGGCATGATTGTGGCCCAGGGTGTGCTCACCCAGCACGGCGGCATGACCTCCCACGCCGCAGTGGTGGCCCGCGGTTGGGGCAAGCCCTGCGTGGCGGGCTGCGAAGTCATCAAGATCAACGAGCGGGACCGCAGCTTCACGGTGGACGGCCGTGTAGTGCGCGAGGGCGACCCCATCTCCATCGACGGTATGACCGGAGAAGTGTTTGCTGGCGCCATCCCCACGGTGGAACCGGACCTGGAGAAGGATCAAGACCTGCGACAGGTCCTGGCCTGGGCTGACGAGGTCCGCCGGCTGGGTGTGTGGACCAACGCCGACTACCCCAAGGACGCCCTGAAGGCCCGCAGCTTCGGCGCCGAGGGGATCGGGCTGTGCCGCACCGAGCACATGTTCTTCCATGAGGAACGCCGCCCGATCGTGGTGCAGATGATCTTGGCCTCTGGCGAGGCTGCGCCCATGCAGCGGAAGCTGCACGCCCTGGCCGCGCAAGTGGCCAAGAACAGCCATAACGAGAACCTGAAGAACCAGTTGGCTGAGCTGGAGAAGAAGGCCGCGGCCAACGAGCAGGTGCGGCGCTACCGCGAAGCCCTGGAGAAGCTGCTGCCGTTCCAGCGTGAAGACTTCGAAGGCATCTTCAAGGCCATGGACGGCTGCCCGGTGATCATCCGCCTGATCGACCCGCCCATGCACGAGTTCCTGCCGCCTCGCGAGCAGTTGATCGAAGAAGTGACTCGCCTGCGGGCCACCGGCGGCAACGCCGCGGAGCTGAAGGAGAAGGAGTACCTCCTGCACGTGGTGGAAGGCCTGTGGGAAGTGAACCCGATGATGGGGCTGCGCGGCTGCCGTGTGGGCCTCATGTACCCCGGCGTCACGGACATGCAGGTGCGGGCTATCTTCCAGGCAGCCTGCCGCCAGGCCAAGAAGGGCGTGGACGTGCACCCCGAGATCATGATCCCGCTGGTGGGCCATGTCAACGAACTGAAGATGGAACAGGCGACGCTGGAAGGGGTCGCCAAGCAAGTGATGGCGGAAGAGGGCATCACGATCGACTACAAGTTCGGCACGATGATCGAGATCCCTCGGGCGGCCATCACCGCAGACGAGA
>JAAYZY010000327.1 GCA_012514615.1 Chloroflexota bacterium
GGGAAGGGCTGGGCGCTGCCCTGCCCAACCCCTTCATGACCTTGTCGTTCGTCGCTCTGGCCGTCATCCCCGAGCTGCGCCTCACCGACCGCGGCCTGGTGGACGTCGGGCAGTTCGACTTCGTCCCGCTCTTCGTGCAACCGTGAAGGCGGGCGTGGGGCGTCGTCGCCACAGGCATTGCGCCCACTCCAGACAAAGACGATCAGGAGGAACCAAACACGATGTCTGACACATTGAACGCCGCGCTGCAGCGCATGAGCTACGGCATGTACGTGGTCACGGTGGCCGTAGATGGGGGAGCTACCGCCTTCACCGCCTCGTGGGTGTCGCAGGTCTCCTTCGAACCGCCCCAGGTGGTGCTGTCCGTGGCCCGCGAACGCTTCGTCAACCGCATCCTGCGCAAGGGCAAGAAGTTTGCCGTCAACATCATTGGCCAAGAGCAGGCCCGCTTGGCCGCCGAATATGCCGGCAGCGGCGCCGACGACCGCCTGGCCGAGGCCACCCTGCTGGAGCCCCAGACCACCGGCGCGCCGGTGTTGGCCGACGCCCTGGCCTACCTGGATTGCCAGGTGCAGGAGGTCTGGGAGACCGGCGATCACACCCTCTTCCTGGGTCAGGTGGTGAGCGGTCAGGTCCTGAGGGAAGGACACCCCTTGTCCACCGATAACTCCAACCTGCGCTACCGCGCTGGCTAGGGCCCAGTGAACAGACCATCAACCCACACTGAGCCCAGCGGCGGCCGGGCCAAACTGGTCCTGTTCGACATCGACGGCACGCTGCTGCACAGCGGCGGGGCCGGCCGGCAGGCCGTGGCCGAGGCGCTGGAGATGGTCTACGGCCGACCGGTGGTGCTGGATGGCTTCCGCATGAACGGCAAGACCGACCTACAGATCATCCACGAGCTTCTGGCTGCCGCCGGCCTTTCGGAAGCGGAGGTGCAGGCCGGCCTGCCTCGCCTGATGGAGGTCTACCCGCCGCACCTGCGCCGGCTGATCGGCGGCTACCCGGTGCGCCCCTGTCCCGGCGTGTCGGCGCTGCTGGCCGCGCTGGCCGGCGTGCCCGAAGCCGAAATGGCCCTCCTCACTGGCAACATGGAAGGCGGGGCCAGGGTGAAGCTTGAAGCCGCTGGGCTCCACGGCTTCTTCCGCTGGGGCGTTTTCGGGGCCGACGCCCGAGAACGCAGCGCCCTACCCCCAGTGGCAGTGGAGCGTGCCTACGACCGCACCGGCCGGCGCTACCAGGGCAAGGAGATCGTCATCATCGGCGACACGCCGGCCGACATCCTCTGCGGCAAGGGCCTGGGCGTGCGCAGCATCGCCGTGGGCACCGGCCCGTTTACCTGCGCCAAGCTGGCGGCTTGGGAACCGGACGCCTGTTTCGCCGACCTCACCCCTACGGAGGCTGTGCTGCAGGCGATCCTCGCCCCCTAGCCCGCCCCACGGCGCGCCCAGGCCTCTGGGCCCGGAGGGGGCGCGCCCAAGTCGTTGACATCTGCCCGCCCAGCCGGTATAATCGTCTGGCTGGGCAGCCATGCACCTTGAGCCCAGCGGGTAGAGAAATGGAATGCCTTTGGACCCCCTGGAGAATGGAATACCTTGTGAGCGACAAAGAGGGAGCCTGCGTCTTCTGCGAGAAGATCCACAGCCAAGACGATAGAGACAATCTGGTGCTCTACCGCGGAGCTCAAGTCGCCATCATGATGAACCTGTATCCCTACAACACCGGGCATCTGATGGTCATCCCCTATGCCCATGTCCCCTCCCTGGAAGACCTGGACGCCGAGACCCAGGCCGAGATGATGCGCCTGGTGACCCGAGCCCTGCAGGCCCTGCGGGAGACGCTGCGCCCGGATGGCTTCAACGTCGGCGTGAACATCGGCCGGGCAGCGGGAGCTGGCATCTCCGATCACGTGCACCTGCACGTGGTGCCGCGTTGGCAGGGCGACACCAACTTCATGCCCGTCCTGGCCGGCACACGTACAATCCCCGAGATGCTGCTGGGGACTTTCGATCGCCTCAAGGCGGTGCTGACCGATGAGTGAGCCTCGCCGCACCCCGCGTCTGTCGGGCCTGCGGCAGAGGGCAGCGGTCGGCGTCAGCCGGGTGCGCTTGGCCGGGCAGCGCAGCCGGCAGCGCGCCCTGCTGCTGGCACGCCGCCTGGCTGTGGCCGCTGAAGAGTCGCTCTTAGGCCCACGCCAAGCCCTCAACGAGCGCAACCTCTACATGGAAGCGCTGTGGTTCGGCGTGCTCATCGGCATCAGCGAGGCGTTCTTGGTGGTCTTCGTGGTGCGCCTGCAAGGCACGCCGTTCCAGATCGGCCTGCTGGCCGCCTTGCCCGCCCTGGTGAACATCGTCCTGCCCATCCCGGCCGCCCGCTTCTTGGAAAGTCAACGAGACCGCATCCCGGTCATCCTGCGCGCCACCATTTGGCAGCGGGTGGTCTACATGCTGCTGGCCCTGGTGCCTTTCTTAGGCGGCGAGCCTTTCCAGGTCTGGGCCATCATCCTTCTGAGCGGCCTGGCCACCCTGCCGGCTGTGGTGCTGAACCTGGGCATCACCGTCCTCATCAGCGACATCGTCGCTCCGCGGGACCGCGCCCTGGTGGTCAGCCGCCGCTACGTCATCCTCTCCCTCACCAGCGCCCTGGCGGCCCTGCTGGGCGGCTGGTGGCTGGACTTCGCGCCCATGCCGCTCAACTACCAACTGCTCTTCGGCTTGGGCGCGGCGGTTTCGCTCTTCAGCCTGCGCTACCTGCAGCGCATGGAGGTTCCGCCCAGCGCAGCCACGCCGCGGCCCCGCGGCGCCGGTCTCTTCCCCAAGGGCGTGCGCCGCGCCTGGGGACGCCTCACTGCGCAGAAGGCGTTCTTCCGTTTCTGCCTCAGCGCCGTCTTCTTCCACTTGGCGCTCTACCTGCCGGCCGCCCTGTTCGCCATCTACCGCGTGCGCTACCTGGGCGCCAACGACCGCTGGATCGGCGTCCTGATGACGGTTGGCACCGCCGCGGCGGTGGTGGGCTATTTCTTCTGGGGCCGCTACGCCCGCCGCTGGGGCGAACAGCGCGTCCTCATCCTCAGCAGCGCCGGCCTGGCCCTCTTCCCCACCCTCACCGGGCTGGCCCGCTCGCTGCCCCCCCTGTTGGGCGTGGCGGTGATCAGCGGCATCTTCAGCGCTGGGCTGACCCTGGGGCTCTTCAACACCGCCCTAGCCTTGGCCCCCGAAGACCGCCGTCCCACTTACCTGGCGGTCTACACCATGCTCATCAACATCGCCGCCTTCGTGGGCCCTCCCTTGGGCTCGTTCCTGTCGGAGATCATCGGCATTCGGGAGGTGCTCTACATCAGCGGGGCGCTGCGGCTGCTGGGGGCCGGCCTCTTCGTGCTGGCCCTGGTGGGCTGGCCGTTGCGCCGCAAGCCACCCCAAGAGGCTTGACTTCGGCCGGCTTTGGGGCTACCATCCTCCGGGGCCGCTGTCGGTTGGCAGACGCTCGCGCCGCAGGCGCGGCCGGGCGGCAGATGCGCACACACAGGAGGGAGTCGGCATGTCCAAACCCAAGGTCAACATCGCCCTGATCGGCTACCGTTTCATGGGCCGCACCCATTCCAACGCCTATCGCCAAGCCAAGGCGTTCTACGACCTGCCGGTGGAGCCGGTGCTGAGGGTGCTCTGCGGCCGCAACACCGCGGCTGCAGCGCCGGTGGCCGCGGCCTTCGGCTGGCAAGAGGTGATGGCCGACTGGCAGGAGGTCGTCCAGCGCCCCGACATCGACGTGGTGGACATCTCCACCCCCGGCTACACTCACCACGACATCGCTGTGGCGGCGGTGCGGGCCGGCAAGGCCGTGATCTGCGAGAAACCCCTGGGCAACTCCCTGGCCGAGGCCCAAGAGATGGCCCAGGCGGCGCAAGCGGCGGGCGTGCCCAACCTCTGCAACTTCAACTACCGCTGGACGCCGGCGGTGGCCCTGGCCCACCAGCTCATCAGCGATGGGGCGTTGGGCGTCCTGCGTCACTGGCGCAGCACCTACCTGCAGGGCTGGCTGGCCAACCCTCAGTTCCCCCTCACCTGGCGGCTGCGCAAAGAGACGGCCGGCGCCGGCGCTCTGGGCGACATCGGCTCCCACTCGCTGGACCTGGCCCGCTTCTTGGTGGGCGAGGTGCAGGCTGTCTGCGGCATGACCAAGACGTTCATCACCGAGCGGCCACTGCCGGCCGCCGACCAGGGCCGCGCCTCCGTGGCTGGCGAGGGTCGCGGCGCGGTGACGGTGGACGATGCCACCTGGACCCTGCTGCGCTTCGTCAACGGAGCCATGGGCAGCGCCGAGGCCACGCGCATGGCCCCCGGCCGCTTCAACTACAACTGTTTCGAGATCAACGGCAGCCGCGGCAGCCTGTCCTTCGACCTGGAACGGCTCAACGAGCTGCAGTACTTCTCGCTGGACGACCCACGCGCCACCCAGGGCTGGCGCACCATCCACGTGACCGCGCCAGAACACCCCCACATGGCGGCCTGGTGGCCGGCGGGGCATTCCATCGGCTACGAGCACACCTTCACCCACGCCATCGTGGACTTCCTGCAGAGCTACGCTGAGGGACGCTCGCCGCGGTCGGACTTCCGCAGCGCCGCCCAGACACAGGCGGTCATGGAAGCGGTGCTCTGCTCGGCAGCCGGCGGCGCTTGGGTGGA
>JAAYZY010000328.1 GCA_012514615.1 Chloroflexota bacterium
GCCTCTTCCATCTGCACCAGCACCACCTCCCAACTGGGCGCCATCAAGGCGGCCGAGCTCTACCCGGCCCTGCATGCCCAGCAGATGGGCGCGCTGGAGGCGTTCCGCCAGTCGGCGTTGGCCGCGTGCCGGGCCAAGGTGCTGCCCGGCGCGGCCCTGAGCATCCTGGCCGTGCAGCCCAGCGACATCATGGCTGCGCCCACCTTGCGCCAGCACGGGTTCGACTTCGCCGACGGCGCCGCCTTCGGCGCCCCTGGCGTGCTCCGCCTGGCGATTGTGCCCGACAACTGCACCGCCGACGCCCTGGCCCTGTTCCAGTAGCGGCTGCAGAGAGAGGAGGACAACCGATGACTGCGCAAGCCACGCAAGACGCCGCCTTCAAGAGGCAACAGGAGGGCACGGCGTTGATGTACTCCCTCATGGCCGAGGCCAGCAAGTTCGACGATGTGGTGCTCATGGGCCGCGGTGACCCGGACTTCGACACCCCGGCCCATGTCATCGAGGCTGCCCGTCAGGCCATGCTCCGCCACGCCGGTGAGCCCACCCCGCCAGAGGGGCTCCTGGCCCTGCGCCAGGCCATCGCCCGCCGCGTGCGCCTGCACAACGGCATCGACGTGGACCCGGACACAGAGGTCTGCGTGACCAACGGCGGAATCGAGGCCCTGCGCCTGATGATGCTCACCGTCATCCACGAGGGCGACGGACTGCTCTTCCCCGAGCCCAACTACAACGCGTACCGCGACTCGTTGCGCTACGCCCGCGGCGTGCTGCAGCCGGTGCTCACCGAAGCCAAGGACGGCTTCCGCATCCACCCCAAGAACGTGGAAGCGGCCATCCAGCCCAACACCAAGGCTATGCTGCTCATCTCGCCGGGCAACCCTTCGGCCAACGTCATCCCCCCGGAGGATATGCGCGCCTTGGTGGACCTGGCCAGCGAGCGAGATCTGCTGATCCTGGCCGACGACATCTACGATACCTATATCTTCGACGACTTCCGCCACGTGACGCCGGCTGCGCTGCCGGGCGGCAAGGAGCGCACCCTGACCCTCAACGCCGTCTCCAAGGCCTACGCCATGACCGGCTGGCGCGTCGGGTGGGTGGTGGGCCCAGCCGACCTCATGGCCCGCTTCAAGGAGCTGAAGCGCGCCCTCAGCGGCGGCTCCGACCTGGTCAAGCAGTACGCCGCCCTGGCCGCGCTCACCGGCCCGCAAGACGCCGCCCAGATGATGACCGACACCCTCATCACCCGCCGCAAGCTGGTGCTGGACGCCCTGGACGAGATGGGCGTGCCCTACGGCGTGCCCCAGGGTGGGCAGTTCCTCTTCGCCGACATCAGCGTCACCGGCACGAAGGATATCGACCTGGCCTTCAAGATCCTTCGGGAGCAGCACGTGCTGGTGATCCCTGGCTCGTGCTTCGGTTCGCCCAACGAGGACTACATCCGCATCGCCTTCCTCACCTCGGAGGAGAACCTGCGCGAGGGGATGCGCCGCATCAAGGTGGTGGTGGACGAGGTGATGGGCCGCTAGCGCAAGGCCCGGCTGGCCCCCCATGCCCGCGGCCGAAAGTGAAGCAGCCCACCGGGGGTGACCTCCTCCCTGGGCTGCTTCGTTTGGCAGGGCTGCGCCGACCACGGGGCAGGGGGCTGCCGCCCCTACCGAACGACCCGCCAGTGCAGGTCCCAGGGCGGCGACAGCCGCTCGGCTCCGTTCTTCA
>JAAYZY010000030.1 GCA_012514615.1 Chloroflexota bacterium
CGGGGCCGGCTTGGCCCTGCTGCTGGCCTTGGCGCTGATCTTCGGGCGACCCAAGCCGCACCACCACCGCCAGACGGACCGTTAGGGGCCGCCCCTCGCTGGCGACAGGAGGCGGCAGGCCCCTCAGGAAGAGCGAAGGGGATGGGATGCGCGTGTGGAGATCGTTCTGGACGATGGGGAAGGGCTCTACGGCGTGGACGCGCGCCTGAGCTTCGACCCCACGGTGGTTACCGTCCCCCTGGGCGCGGTCACCCCGATCTGGGAGGTCCTCGCCCCGTCGTTCCATTTCGTGGTCAAGAACGTGGTAGACAACGATGCGGGCACGGTGTGGTAGGCGGTGACCAACATCAACCCAGCCGCTCCGTTCAGCGGCACGGGGCGTGAGCGACGCTAGCGACGTCTACACCGCCTTGTACCGGGGAAGCCGGCGGCTGCTGGTGGGTACAACCACCTGGCTGGAACTGGATGCGTGGCTCTGCCTGCCCACCACGTCGCCGACAGCCATAGGCTTCGCCCACAGCCACCCGCCGACCAACCGCCCCACCACGGCGGTGGCCAGCGTGCGGTTGCTGGGCGGCGATGGCACCGATGACCACATGGTGGATATCACCGACGCGGCCTGCATCGGTCGGGACTACGGCAGTACGCCCGGCGCCTGTGGGCTGACCGGGACGTCGGATATCGCCATCGCCGGGGATGGCTTGGTGGACATCCTCGATCGGGCGCTCATGGGCGGCGACTACGGCTTGGACGCCTCGCCCTGGACGCGGTGAGGATGGGAGCGCTGGCCGTCTGGTTCGCCACTTGACAGGTGGGGTCGGTTCTGCTACAGTTCGCCTTGGCGGCCGGCCGCCGAGGTTTTGGAGTAGGCCGCCAACCTCGCCCCAAGGGACGGGTGCATGACTGCAAGGTCGGAAGACGCGGCGAACGTGAGGGGGACCGCGGGATGGCTGTACATCATCCTGTCGCTGGCCCTGATGGCGGTTCTTCTGTGGCTCACCGCAGTGGGTACCCTGGCGGAGGGCCGGCCAGGCTTGGGCGCGGCGGCGTCATCGGCGCAGGGTCCGGTGGTCAAGGTGCTGCCCGCTGCCGCCCTGATCTACCCGGTGGGCACTACCACCACGGTGGGGGTGTGGGTTGAGGATGTGGAGGGCCTCTACGGCATCGACATCCGCCTCAGCCACGACCCAGAAGTGCTGACGGTCCCCTCGGGCCAGGTGAAGCCGCTGTGGGACGTCGTTGATTCCAGCAATCAGTTCATCGTCAAGAACACCGCCGACAACAGCGCGGGCACCATCTGGCATGCCCTCGCCAGCATCAACCCAGCCGTGCCGTTCAGCGGCACCGGTCGGGTCTGTTCCATCGCCTTCAACGGCGAGGCGCTGGGGCTCTCTGCCCTGCGCTTCACCTATGCCAAGGCTTCCGACCGTCACGGGAACCCCATCTGGCCGGCCATGCAGGGAGGCTCGGTGGAGGCGCTGGCCGCGCCGCCGGCTGATACCCCTACCCCCACGGAGACAGGCCCAGTGGTGGACACGGCTACCCCTACCGCCACGGCCAGCGAGACGCCCAGCCCTACGCCTACCGCCACAGGGACCGACGTTGTCGCCGACACCGCACCCCCCACTCCCACCGGCGACTCGCCAGACACCGCTACACCCACCGCGACCGCACGCTCGACCGACGCCGCAACCCCCACACAGACCCGTACGCCGAGCGACACGGCCACCCCTACGGCCACGGCTACGCTGCTGCCGGCGAGCGGTGCAGTTGCAGGGGTGGTCTACTTCGACGCCAACGAGAACCAGGTGCAGGACCCCTTCGAGCCGCCGCTGGCCGGGGCGGAGATCTCCCTGTGGACAACGGAGATGGAGCAGGTGCGCCATGTGGTGACCGGCGCCGATGGACAGTACCTCTTCTTCAACCTGGCGCCGCAGCACTACACCCTGCGGGAGGTCAACCCACCTGGCTACGCCCTGAGCACCACCCCAGACGAGGTGTCGGTCCTGATCCTGGCTAGCCAGACGCTGGCGGTGAACTTCGGTGATACCCTCTCGCCGGGCACCGCCACGCCCACGGCCACGGCAACGGCTACGACGACGGCCACGCCTACGGCCACCGCCACCCCCACCGAGACGCCCCTGGTGACGGACACGCCCACGGCCACGGCCACCGCCACGCCTACCCACACGCCCATCCCCGGCTTCGTGGCGGGGTACATCTGGGAAGACCTGAGCGCCGATTGGCAGATGGACCCGGGCGAAGGGCCGCTCAGCGGCGTGCGCGTCGGCCTCCTTCCGGTGGAGCCGGCCTCTCAGACCTCCCAGCTCCAGCCCCTGGAGGCCTGGACCGAGCTTGACGGCTGGTACTTCTTCTCCAACGTGCCGCCAGGCCGATATGTGGTGACCGGCTACCCGCCGGGGGACTACTTCGTGGTCACCGATCGACGCGTGCCCATCTCCTTGCAGTCCGATGACCTGGTGCTGGTCTACTTCGGAATGAGGCCGATCTACCGACAGCGCCTGCCCCTTCTGCTTCAGCAGCGCCAGTGAGCGGCTCCCTCGCCTGAGGGCCAGCCGCTCGGCCTGCCTCCCTTCAGCAGCACTGCCGGGGCGTCGCCAGTCTCTCCCCAATCGCCTGGCGTGCTTGCGGGCCGGCGCTTGAACTGCACCCCGCTGTGTGCTATACTGTGGGCGTCAGGGGCAGGTTCGGTCACGCTCGGTGGGAGGGCAAGGGGATGAACCTCTTTGACGTGCTGATCCTGGGAGGAGTGCTGGCTGGGGCGGCCATGGGCCTCTTTCACGGTGTGGTGCGCCAGGTGATCGGCCTGTGCATCCTTTACCTGTCGCTGGTGCTGGCCACCGCCTACTACGAGACCGCTGCCCAGTGGATCCGTGCGGTGGTGGTGGTGAATACCACGGCAGCCCAGTCACTGGCGTTCTCTCTCATCCTGGCGCTGTTTGTTGGGTTGCTCACCTTCGTGACGCGGGACTACCGCAAGGCGCGCTTGACGCGCTTTCGGATGCTGGACCAACTGGGGGGGCTGGTTCTGGGGTTCGCGGCGGCCTGCGTCTGGGTGAGCCTGGCTCTCGCCGTGCTGCACTTCGCCGTGCAGACGCCCGTTTCGTGGCGCCAGGCCGGCAAGCCGGAGCTGGCTTCCTTTGGGGGCGAGTCGCTCCGCCTGGCTGTGTACAACGGGCTGCGTTCCTCGCCGCTGGCCAATGTGTTTGGCCGGCTGCTGCCTTTTATCGCCATGTCGGTGAAGCCGTGGACGCCTTCCGACATCCTGAGAATCCTCTCTTGGCTCTGATCGATTCATGGATGACAGACACCTCGACACCCTAGAGTTCCCCAAGATCCTGGCGCGCCTGGCCCGGCATACCTCGTTCCCTGCGGGGCGAGAGCTGGCCGAGGGGCTGCGCCCCACACCATACCTGAGCGAGGCGCGGGCTCGGCAAGAGGAGACCAGCGAAGCGCGGCAACTGCTGGCCACTTCGGGCGGCTCTTTGGGGGGGGCGCGGGATGTGCGGCCGCTGTTGGGGCGCGCCCACCGCATGTCGGTGCTGCTGCCTGGCGAGCTGCTGGACATCCGGCAGACGCTGCTGGCCGGGCGCACCCTGCGCCGGCAGCTCACCCAGGGCCGAGGCGCTGCTCCGCGCCTGGCGGAGATCGCTTCCCGCATCGAGGAGTGCGCCCACGTGGCCGCGGCCATCACCCAGGCGATCAACGAGAAGGGCGAGGTGCTGGATTCGGCCAGCCCGCGCCTGGGAGGCATCCGCCGGGAGCTGGAGTCGGCCCATCAGCGCCTGTTGGACCGCCTGAACCGTCTGGTGGCTTCCAGCGAGTACGGGACCTACCTGCAGGAACCGATCGTAACCCAGCGGCAGGGGCGCTACGTCATCCCCCTGCGGGCCGAGTTCAAGGGGCGCATCCCCGGGCTCATCCACGACCAGTCGGCCAGCGGGGCCACCATGTTCATCGAGCCGCTGGCCACGGTGGAGCTGAACAACCGCTGGCGCGAGCTCCAGTTGGAGGAAGAGCAGGAGATCCACCGCATCTTGCTGGAGCTGACCGACCTGGTGGCGCAGGAGAGCCGGTTCATCGAGCAGACGGTGGAGGCGCTGGCGGAGCTGGACCTGGTCTTCGCCAGAGCCCGCTACGCCGAGGAACTGCGGGCCGTGGAGCCCAACCTGGTGGCCCCGCGCCGGCCTGCACAGCGCGAAGCCGGTCCGCAGCACCCTGGCTCGCTGATCGAGCTCTGGCAGGCGCGGCACCCCCTGCTGGACGCCGAAACGGTAGTGCCCATCGACGTACACCTGGATGAGGACTACTTTGTCCTGGTGGTTACCGGCCCCAACACCGGCGGCAAGACCGTTTCGCTGAAGACGGTGGGCCTGTTGGTGGCCATGGCCCAGGCCGGCCTGGCCATCCCGGCTGCCGAGGGCTCGCGGCTCTCGGTGTTCGAGGGGCTGTACGCCGACATCGGCGACGAGCAGTCCATCGAGCAGAGCCTCTCGACCTTTTCGTCGCACATGAGCCGCATCATCGAGATCCTGCGCCAGGCCGATGAGCGCTCCCTGGTCTTGCTGGACGAGCTGGGCGCGGGCACTGACCCGGTGGAGGGCTCGGCGCTGGCCCGAGCCATCTTGACGCACCTGGTGGGGCGTGGCGTGACCACCTTCGCCACCACCCACTACTCGGAGCTGAAGCTCTTCGCCCACAAGACGCCCGGCGTGCAGAACGCTTCGGTGGAGTTCGACCTGGAGAGCCTCAGCCCCACGTACGAGCTGACCATCGGCCTGCCCGGCCGTTCCAACGCTTTCGCCATCGCCCAGCGGCTGGGCCTTAGCCGCGAGATCATCGAGGAGGCGCGGGCGCTGGTGGCCCCGGAGACCCTGGAAGCCGAGACGCTGCTGGCGGAGATCAAACAGACGCAGCGGGAGACGCAAGCTGCCTACGAAGAGACTCGCCAACGACGGAGCGCCGCCGAGACGCTGCAGGAAGAGCTTTCCCGCCGTCTGGCCGACACAGAGCGGGCGCGCCGGGAGATTCTGCGGGAGGCGCGGGACCAGGCAGCCGCCGAGCTGCAAATGGTGCGCCGGGAGTTGGCCCGCTTGCGTCGTCGGCCGTGGCGCGCCCCGGCGGAGGAGCCGTCGTTGAACGGCGAGGAGATGGCCGCGGCTGAGGAGCGACTGGAGGAGCTGGCCCAGGAGCTGACGCCGCTGCCTGCCAGGGGCGCCGCGCCTCTGTTGGCACCCAAGCCCGGCGACCAGGTGTGGGTGACCGGCCTGTGTACCTACGGCGAACTGCTGACGCTGAACGACGAGGAAGCTGAGGTGCGGGTAGGGTCGTTCCGGGTGCGGGTACCGCTGTTGGAACTGGAGGCCCAGGGCGCTGAGCCGGCCGCCGCGCCGCCGACGCCCCCAGCCGCGCCCCGAGGGCATGTCTACCGGGTTGCCGCCGAGGGAGCGCCCCTGGAGCTGGATTGCCGCGGCCTCACGGTGGACGAGACCATCGACCAGATCGGCCGCTACCTGGACCGCGCCTTCTTGGAGGGGCTGCCCCAGGTGCGCATCATCCACGGGAAGGGCACCGGCGCGCTGCGCCGCGCCGTGCGGGAGGAGCTGGCCCGGCATCCCCTGGTGTCGTCGTTCCGGCCCGGCGGCCGGCACGAAGGCGGCGAAGGGGTGACCGTGGCGGAGCTGGCCCAGACGAACTGAGCGCTGCCAGGTACACCGTGCGCCGAAGAGGAAGCCCATGCACACCGGCCGCTACCGCTGGTTCGTTGTCTTCGTCTTCTTCCCGTTCATCCTTCTGCACCAGACGGACAAGCTGCTCATCGGTCCGCTTACCACGCCGATCATGGAGGAGTTCGGCATCAACGAGGTGCAGATGGGCGCCGTTTCCACCGGGGCGATCCTGGTGGCTGGTCTCCTCTACCCGGTCTGGGGCTACCTGTACGACCGCTTCGCCCGGGCCAAGCTGCTGGCCTTGGCCTCGTTCATGTGGGGGGCCACCACCTGGCTCAACGGCCTGGCCCGCACCTTCGGCGTCTTCTTGGTGACCCGCGCCTCCACCGGCATCGATGATTCCAGCTACCCCGGGCTCTACGGGTTGGTGTCGGACTACTTCGGGCCGTCCCTGAGGGGGCGGGTCTACGGGTTGCTGCAGTTGGGCATGCCCTTGGGCTACATGCTGGGGCTGCTCCTGGCCACCGCGCTGCGGGAGACGCTGGGCTGGCGCACCATCTTCTTCATCACCGGCTCCATCGGTCTGGTGGTGGCTGGCCTGATCTACTTCGGGGTGCGAGAGGCGCCCCGGGGCAGCGCCGAGCCGGAGATGGAAGGGGTGGAGCAGACGACCGTCTACCGCTTCGACCCCAAGCAG
>JAAYZY010000329.1 GCA_012514615.1 Chloroflexota bacterium
CCGAAGACCCGCCCGGAGCCGGCCGGCGGATCGGCGACTCCCACCGATCCGCCGGCCAAGGCGTCAGCGGCCCGGCCCATCTCGCCAGCCGCCCCGCCGCCGCCCCCAGCGCCGCCGGAGGAAGGCGAGGGAGAGGCTCTGCCCCCTGCCGGGCAGAGCACCGAGAACAAATACCAGGCAGCGATGAAAGACCCCCTGGTGCGAGAGATGGTGGCCAACTACGGGGCCCGCGTGGTAGATATCCACTGAGCGGGCCAGCAGGTTGAGGAGGTAGGTAGCAAGTGGCGAAAGGGAAAGGCAAAGGCGGCCGCGTGATGGTGCCTCGGGGCGGTGCAGCCGGGGGCGGTATGGCTCAGCAGATCCAGAAGCTGCAGCAAGAGATGCTGCGCACCCAGGAAGCGCTGGCCGAAGAAGCGGTGGAGACTACGGTGGGCGGGGGCGTGGTCACGGTCCTGGTCACTGGCAACCAGCGGCTCAAGAGCATCGTCATCGACCCCGAGGCCGTGAACCCGGAAGACGTGGAGATGCTGCAGGACCTGATCCTTGCCGCGGTGAACGAGGGGCTGGATCGAGCGCAGACGCTGGCCGCGGAGCGCATGAGCGCCCTCACTGGCGGGTTGGACCTAGGCGGGCTGCTGTAGCCCATGAGCCAGAGCAAGCTGCCTGCGCCCATCGCCCGCCTGCGGGATGAGCTGGCGCGCCTGCCGGGCGTGGGCCCCAAGACCGCCTCGCGCCTGGTCTTCTTCCTGCTGCGCGCCCCAGAAGAGCAGGCCCTGTCGCTCTCAGAGGCGATCTTGGCCCTCAAGTCGCAGGTGGTTACCTGCAGCGTCTGCCAGAACATCGCCGAGCACGACCCTTGCGCCATTTGCGGCGACGAGGGCCGCGACCGCCGGCTCATCTGCGTGGTGGAAGAGCCGCTGGACGTCTGGGCCATCGAGCGCACGGGGGCCTACAGCGGCGTCTATCACGTGCTGCACGGCGTGCTCTCGCCCCTGGAGCGCATGGGGCCGGACGAACTGCGCATCCGCGAGCTGGTGGCCCGGGTGCGCGGCGGCCAGGTGGAAGAGGTGATCTTGGCCACCAACCCCAGCTTCGAGGGCGAGGCCACCGCCATGTACCTGCGCCAGCAGCTCGAGCCGCTGGCGGTGCGGGTGACCCGTCTGGCCCGCGGCCTGCCCATGGGCGGGGACTTGGAGTATGCAGACGAGGTAACCTTGGCTCGCTCGCTGGAGGGCCGCCGCCCCCTGTGAGTCCGGGCCGCGCCACCAGGAGAGCGAGGCAGCCCCATGAGCGCCGCGAACCCCCAGCCGTTGGCCGGCATCCTGGTGCTGGACCTCTCCCGCGTGTTGGCCGGGCCCTACTGCACCATGACTCTGGGCGACCTGGGCGCCGACGTGGTGAAGGTGGAGCAGCCCGGCAGCGGCGACGAGACCCGTCAGTGGGGTCCGCCCTACGCCGGCGGCGAGAGCGCCTACTTCCTCTGCGCCAACCGCAACAAACGCAGCCTCACCCTGAACCTGAAGCATCCCCGAGGCCGAGAGATCACGCGCCAACTGGCCGGGCAAGCCGACGTCCTGGTGGAGAACTTCCGCAGCGGAACGATGGAGGAGTGGGGGCTGGGCTACGACTCGCTGCAACCCCTGAACCCCGGCCTGGTCTACTGCGCCATCTCCGGCTACGGGCGCGAAGGCCCTTACCGGCAGCGGCCAGGCTACGACTTCGTGATCCAGGCTGAAGGCGGCATCATGAGCATCACCGGGCCGGCGGAAGGCCCGCCCAGCAAGGTGGGCGTGGCCATTGTGGATATCACCGCCGCCCTCTACGCCGTCATCGCCATCCAGGCTGCGCTGCGCCAGCGGGAGGGGAGCGGCCAGGGCCAGAGGATCGACATCTCGCTGCTGGAAAGCCAGGTGGCCTGGCTAGCCAACGTGGCCAGCAACTACCTGGTCTCGGCCCAGCCGCCGGGGCGCTACGGCAACGCCCACCCCAACATCGTGCCCTACGAGACGTTCGCCACCGCCGACGGCCATGTGGCCCTCGGCATCGGCAACGACCGCCAGTTCGCCGCCTTCTGCCGGGCAGCCGGCTGCTCGGCGCTGGCCCAGGAACCCCGCTTCGCCAGCAACCCCCAGCGCGTGGCGCACCGCGCCGAGCTGATCCCCTTGCTGCAGGAAGTCTTCCGGCAGCGCGGCAACCGAGAGTGGTTGCAGCTCTTCCTGGAGACCGGGGTGCCCGGCGGCCCCATCAACTCGGTGGATCAGGTCTTCGCCCACCCCCAGGTGCAGGCTCTGGGCATGGTGGAGACGGTGCCCCATCCCACCGCCGGGCAGGTGCCGCTGGTGCGCTCGCCGCTGAACCTCTCTCGCACGCCGCCGGCTACCCGGCGGCACCCGCCCCTCCTGGGCCAGCACACGGCCGAGGTGTTGGGCGACCTGCTGGGCTACACCCTGGCGGAGGTGGAACGGCTGCGCGCCGACGGGGTGGTCTGAGAGCCGCCGTTCAGGGCTGCATCTCGGCCAGGAAGCAGGCCAGGGCCGCCGCCCGCAGGGGCAGCGACTCCAGGTCTACCCACTCGTCTGCCGAGTGGCCGCCGTAGCCGGCGATCCCCAGGCCATCCAGCGTGGGCACGCCCAAAGCGGCGCAGAAGTTGCCGTCGCTGCCGCCGCCCACCGCCAGGGGTGGGAGGGCCAGCCCCAGAGCCTGGCCCACGGCCCGGTACGCCTCGCAGAGGGAGGTGTGCGGCTCGCCGGCAGGCCAGGGCGGGCGGTTCAGGCCCCCATGGACGCGCACAGAAGCGCCCGGCAGGCGCGGCTGCAGACCCAAGATGGCCCCGCCCACCCGCTCAGCCTCCCCCATGGTGGTCACCCGCAGGTCGATCTCTGCCCGGGCTTCGGCCGCCACCACGTTGGAGCGTGTGCCGCCCTGCACCACCCCCACGTTGACCGTGGTGCCCCGGTCGTAGTCGGTGAGCGCGTGGAGGGCCAGCACCTGGTGAGCCAGCTCGCCCACCGCGCTGACGCCGGCAGCGTGGTCGTTGCCGGCATGGGCGGCGCGGCCCTGCACAACCAGGGAGTAGTGCCCCACCCCCTTGCGCGCGGTGATGACCCCGCCCTTGGGGCCGGGCTCCAACACCAGAGCCAAGCGGCTGCGGCGAGCTTCCTCTTCGATGTAGGGCCGCGAGGTGGGGCTGCCTATCTCCTCATCGCTGTTCAGGAGGTAGACCAGGCGCAGCGGCGGCTGCGCTGCGGTGGCTTGCAGGGCCCGCAGCGCCCACAGGCCCACCACCAGCCCGCCTTTCATGTCCGAACACCCCGGCCCCCACGCTCGGCTGCCTTCGGAACGGAAGGGGCGTTCTACTGCGGCGCCCAGGGGCCAGACCGTGTCCATGTGCCCCAACAGCAGGGCTTGCTCGCCCCCCTGGCCCCACTCCAGGCGCAGGTGGTCGCCGGTCTCGCTCTGGGTCAATCGCGGCACCCGCGCCCCAGCGGCCCCAAACTCCTGGGCCAGGTAGTCACTTTGGGCATCCAAGGCGAGCTTGCCCTCGGAGGGGCTCTCCAGGTGCACCAGGTGGGCCAATTGCGCCGCCATCTCGGCGCGGTGGGCGTTGAGGTAGGCGACGACCGCTTCACGGGTCATGGCACACGCTCCTTTCGGCAGCAGAGGGTTCGCCGCGCCAGAACCCTCGCTCCCGGCTGGCGCGGCGCGGATACCTTACCACAGCGGCCCGGGACTGGCAAGCGGCCGCTGCCTGTGCCGGGCCAGACCGCAGTTGCCAAGAGCGGCTCCCGCATGATACAATACAATTGTAGGGTTCAGGAAAAGGGGAGAACGGCAAGGGGATGGAACAGGAAGGGGACGGCGGCGATCATCTGGCCGCCCTAATCGACCAACACGGCCAGGAGATCGTGGCCCAATGGGTCGCCTCGATTCTGCAGCGGCAGGGCACTCGCTACGCCGCCGTGTCGCTTGAGCAGCTTCACGCATCGGTGACCCGCTTTCTGGCAGACATGCGCAGATTCCACGCGTCGGGCGCTCACGCCACCCTGGAGGAGCATCTGGGGCTTATCCTGCCCGACCGGCTGGACCAAGGGTTCAGTGTGGGCGACATGATCGCTGCATTCACCCAGTGCCGCGCTATCGTCCACCCGTTGATCCGGCGCACGTTGGGCGATAGCCCGGCCGGGCGAGAGACCACCGCCCAGATGGACGCGTACCTCCTCTCCGCCGTCACCCTCCTCAGTGAGATGCACGCGGCCGCCCTGGTGCAGCGTCTGCACACGCAGCAAAGGCGCACCGCCCTGTTGCTGCGTATGGCTCAGGAAGCCAGCAGCTCCCTGGACCTGGACGAGGTGCTGCGGCGGGTGGCCGAAGGCTTCGCCGAGGCCGTGGGCGTCCCGCACTGTACCGTGTATCTGTGGGACGAGAAGAAGGGGATACTGGCGCCGTACCAGGGCACAGGAACCTTGGTCTCCGAGCCGCTGGGCGCTTACCTCAGCTTCTTGGCAGACCCCGCGGACAGCGCCTTCGTGCGGCAGGTGCTGGAGACCAGGCAGCCGCAGATCACCGCGGACGCTCAGAATGACCCTCGTTTGGCTCCCGGCGGTCGGGAGGTGGCCAAGCTCATGGGGCTGCGCTCTCTGCTGGCCGTGCCCCTGGTGTGGCAAGACCGCCTACTGGGCCTGGTGTCGCTGAGCGCCTTGGAGCAACCCAGCGCTTTCACCGACGAGCAGGTGGAGCTGGCCCAAGGGATTGCCCAGGCGGTAGCCCTGGCCATCGAGAACGTGCGACTGCAGGAGGAGATGCGCCACACCGCCGTGCTGGAAGAGAGGGAACGGCTGGCGCGTGAAGTGCACGACAGCCTGGCCCAGGCGGTGGGGCATCTGAAGCTGCAGATTGCTGTGGCCGACGATCTGCTGCGGGGTGGGCAGGTGGCGGAAGCGCAGGCAACCCTGGGCCAGCTGCGAGAAGTCGCCCGGGTCGCCTATACCGACGTGCGGGAGGCGATCTTCAGCCTGCGCATCGACTTGCTGACCCAGCAGGCGTTCTTGGACCGGCTACGCGAGTACCTGGAAGACTACCGCCGGCACTACGGCATGAACGTGCAGTTGGAGATCTCCAACCAAGTGCCGACGGACTTCCCGCTGGAGACCAGCATGCAGGTGCTGCGCATCGTCCAAGAGGCGCTGACCAACGTGCGCAAGCATGCCCAGACCAGCCAGGCGCGCTTGCGCATGGAGCGACAAGGGAGCAACATCGCCATCACCATCGAAGATAGCGGCCGCGGTATGGACGCGGCGTTGGCCCAGGGCAAGGGGCGCAGCCTTTTCGGCCTGCAGATCATGCGCGAGCGCGCGGAGAGCATCGGCGGGGCCTTGCAGGTCCTGTCAACGCCAGGGCAAGGGACTCGCATCCTGGTCACCGTGCCGCTGGCCGGCGCAAGGAGGGAGGATGCCCCCGCTACGCGTCCTACTGGTGGATGATCATGTGCTCTTCCGCAAGGGCCTAGCGGCGCTTCTGGCCACGTGCCCGCAGGTCACCGTGGTGGGCGAGGCCAGCGACGGCTTCGAAGCGTTGGCCAAGGCCCGCGAGACGACCCCAGACGTGATCCTCATGGACGTGCACATGCCCCGCTGCGACGGCCTAGCGGCCACCGCAGCCATCCGAGGGATCATGCCCCAGGTGCAGATCGTCATGCTGACCATCTCGGACGATGAGGAAGACCTGTTCACGGCGATCAAGAACGGCGCCGACGGCTACCTGCTGAAAGACCTGGAGCCGGAGCAGCTCTTCAGGCAGTTGGAGGGGCTGCAGCGGGGTGAGGCGCCCATCTCCGGCGTGTTGGCGGCCAAGATCCTGGCCGAGCTCAAGCGCCCGGCCCCGGCGACTGTCGAACAGGAAGAGCCCGGGGCGCTCACCGAGCGGGAGGGCGAAGTGCTGCGCTGGGTGGCCGAAGGCGCCAGCAACAAAGAGATCGCCGGGCATCTCAGCATCACCGAGAACACGGTCAAGATCCACCTGCGGAACATCCTGGAGAAGCTGCACCTGGAGAACCGCATCCAGGCCGCTGTCTACGCCGTGCGCCAAGGGCTGACCGGTCGGTCGGCAGACCGGTAGCCCCCCCAAACCGGTGATCTGCAGCCGCTCATCACCCGGAAGAGTTATGGGGTAGTCACCCAGGGACATCGCGTCTTATTGCGGGAGTACTTGGAGGCGATAGTGGTCATCCCCAGCCTGCCAGGAGACGTTTGCCCCGCAGGCTGAGCTTGGAGGTCTGCTCTGGCTTCAGCAGATTGAGGCTGATGCGGCGTAGGAGGGCAGAGTTGTGGGCCCCATTGTCCTTCCGCAGTCTGCTTTCACCCCCTCGGAAGACCATGTCCAGCACCCAATGGAGGCTGTTTTCGACACTCCAGTGCCCACGCACCGCCCGGAGGATCAGTCTTGCATCGCTGGGTACGCTAGAGATGTAGTAGCGCACCTCCCTCGTCGTCTTCTCGGCCATCCGACGCTCGCTGGTCACCATAGCCACCGTCTTCAACTCGGGCCAACCCCGTCGTCCTCGCACATGCTCCAGAAAGTCAGCCTCCGAAATGGCCCACCATCCCCGCACGTCAATGCGACCGTGCCCTTTCTCTATGCTGCAATAGGGATCATGCGCCACACCACGGAAGCTCTCCTCCTGGGCGTAGGCAATCAGAGACTTCAGGTCTTCATGCAGCCGTTCCTGGTTCCCCTTCACTGCCAGCACATACTCCCCGCCCTTCTCCACAATGGTCTCGGCAAAGGGCTCATAGGTCCCCGCAGCGTCCGTGGTCACAATGCACCCCTTCACCTGCAACAGCTCGGGAATCGCCGTCAGCTCATTGGACCCCTCCTGGACTTTGACGTGCCCCAGTACCAGACGATTGGCCTCCGCCCAGGCGCTCACCAGGTGGATGGGCTCCTCTCCTGCACCCCAGTCATGAGAGCGCCGCACGGCCTTGCCGTCAATGGCCACAACTCCCCTTCTCCCAACGTCACCGCAGCCCGCACCCAGGCGAGAAACCGCCGCTCAAACCCCGCAGAATCTAGCCTGCGAAAGACCCGCCAGAAGGCATTGTGGGACGGAATCCCTTGCTCCAGAGCCAGAGACTGCTTCAACCACGCCTCCTTCGTGCGCCCAAAGGCCGCCACATCAGGCCGGTTCTCTGCACCGCAGAGCACGGCACAAACCGCAATGACGATGACGTCGATCAAGAGATGACGCTTACTCCGCTCAACCCGCGGATCTGGCAAATCAGCAGAATACGCCTCTAGCGTTGTGGCCTTCTTCCCTGCCATAGCCACCCCTCCACCCAGAAAGAGGGCCCCATTCTACCACCCCCGCCTTACCATCATCCAATCAAGACGCGATGGCCCTGGGCAGCGGCCTGCGGCCGGTTGACAGCCGCTGCGGGCCTGTGGTACGATGCGGGCGCGGTGGCCCTTTCGCCATCGCCTGCACCCGCTGGGGGGCTGGCCGCGCGCTGGCGCCTGCGGGTTTCCTTTGGGTGGCGGGGGCAACCCTGCCACCCCACCATCCCAGGCCCTCCCCCAGGCCCAGGAGACGACAGGGAGCTAGCCTTGAAAGCGGTGGTACTGGCGGCCGGCGAGGGTACCCGCCTGCGCCCCCTCACCTTGCAGCGTCCCAAGCCGATGCTGCCCATCGGCGGAACGCCCCTGCTGGAGCACACCCTGCGCTGGCTGCACAACCACGGCGTGGACGAGGTCGCCCTGAACCTGCACCACCTGCCGCAGATGGTGATGGATCACTTCGGCGACGGGCGGCGCTGGGACCTGCGCCTGCGCTACTCGGTGGAAGAGGAGCTGCTGGGCACCGCCGGCGCGCTCACCCGCTTCCCCGACTTCTTCGACGACGAGCCGTTCTTTCTGGTCTACGGCGACCTGCTCACGGCGGTAGACCTGGGGGAGATGCGGCGCTTCCACGGGGAGCGCGGAGCCGCGGCCACAGTGGCCCTCTACCGCGTGCCCAACCCTACCGAATGCGGCTTGGTGGACCTGGACGAGCAGGGGCGCATCCGCCGCTTCGTGGAGAAGCCGCCGCCGCACGAAGTCTTCACCGACCTGGCCAACGCCGGCATCTACGTGCTGGAGCCGCGCCTGGTGCAGAGCCTGGAGCCGGGGCAGTTCTGCGACTTCGGCCGCCACGTCTTCCCCCGGCTGCTGGCCGCCGGCGAGCTCCTCTTGGGCTACCCCATCCACAACTATCTGTTGGATATGGGCACGCTGGCCAAGTACCAGCAGGCCCAGGACGACTGGGCCGCAGGGAGGGTTCGTTGATCATCACACAGACGCCGATCCGCATCAGCTTGGCCGGCGGCGTCACCTATTTCCCAGACTTCTACCGCCGAGAAGGAGGCTGCGTCCTCAGCTCGG
>JAAYZY010000330.1 GCA_012514615.1 Chloroflexota bacterium
TGGCGTTCGTGCGTTGGCAGGAGTCCCGCGGCCTCTACGTCGTGGGGGCAGACGGGAGCGGCGAGCGCCTGCTCTACAGCGCGCCGCAGCTGCGCATGCCGGCCTGGTCGCCGGATGGGTCGCAGATCGTCTTCAGCGTGCAGAAGGGAGGCCGCCCCGAGCGCCAGTTCTGCTGGGGGCCGTGGTGCTTCACCCTGCCGGAAGACCTCTACTGGCGGTTGGCGGCTGCCGATGCCGCCAGCGGGGCCTTCCGCGACCTGCCCTCCGACCTCCACAGCACCGGCGCGTCTTGGTCGCCGGACGGCCAGTGGCTGGTCTACGCAGGCGATGGCGGGCTCCAGGGGCAGCTTCTGGCCAGCGGGCAGCAGCAGATGCTGTTGGCCGGGCAGCGCCTGGCCGCGCCGGCTTGGTCGCCTGATGGCCAGCAGACCGTCTACCAGGCGTTCGTCCACGACCACTGGGAGATCTTCGTGCGACCCGCCTGGGGCGGCCCGGTCACCCCACTCACCCCCATCTCCGCCCTGGAAGGGGCGTCCTACCAGAGCCTTTCCCCCGCCTGGTCGCCCGATGGCCAGTGGATCGCCTTCGCCAGCGACTGCGGCGGCGCCTGGGGGCTCTACCTGGTGCAGCCCGATGGCTCGGGGTTGCGCCCCCTGGACGTTGGCCTCCCCCTGCAATACAACGCGCAGACCCAGCGCGCCATCGCCTGGGGCCCCTAGCGGGTTTGTGGTATCATAGAGAGGCGAGCGGATCGACTCTCTCCAGACACAGAAAGGGGATGGCATGAACCAGCTATTGGCGAGGGCGCAGGCCCTCCAGGAGACCTTGACCGAGACCCGGCGCACGCTGCACCAGATCCCCGAGCCAGGCTTCGGCGAGGTGGAAACCGCCGGATTGGTGGCGGCGCACCTGCGGGCGCTGGGTTTGGAGGTGCAGGAAGGCGTCGGCATCACCGGCGTGGTGGGCCGCCTGGGCCAGGGGCGGCCGTGCATCGCCCTGCGCGCCGACATGGACGCCCTGCCGATCCAGGAAGAGACCGGGCAGCCCTATGCCAGCCGGCGGGCGGGCTACATGCACGCCTGCGGCCACGACGCCCACGTCACCAGCCTCTTGGGCGCGGCCATGCTCCTGGCCCAGCAGCCGCCGACCCAGGGCGAGGTGCGCTTCCTCTTTCAGCCCAGCGAAGAAGGCCCTGACGCCGCAGGCAAGAGCGGGGCGGCGCGCATGATCGACGACGGGGCCATGGAAGGCGTGGACGCCGTGGTGGGCCTCCATGTGGACACCAACCTGCTGCAGGGGCAGTTGGGCTTCAGGGTTGGCCCGGTGATGGCGGCCGCCGACCGCTTCACCATCACCATCCACGGGCAAGGCTGCCACGCCGCCCACCCCGAAAAGGGGGTGGACGCCATCGTGCTGGCAGCCCAGGTGATCATGGCCTTGCAGACAGTCATCTCCCGTCGGCTTCCGCCCACCAAGGGCCGGGTCATCACTGTGGGCACCATCGAGGGCGGCGTGCGCTACAACGTCGTGGCCGACACGGTGAAGATGGGCGGCACCATCCGCAGCTACTCCCCGGAAGTGCGGGCCCAGCTCATCAACGAGATGGAGCAAGCCTGCCGCATCGTGGAGCCGTTGGGCGGCGCCTTTGATCTGGTGATCCAGGAGGGCTTCCCGGTCACGGTGAACGAGCCAGCCATCACCGGCCTGGTGCGCCAGGTGGCCGTGGAGCTGATCGGCGAGGCCGCGCTGGCGGAGATTCAGCCGGAGATGGGGGCGGAGGACTTCAGTCTGCTGGCCGACAAGGCGCCGGGCTGCTACCTGCGCCTGGGAGTCACCACTCCCGGCCAGCCGCCCCGCACCATCCACAGCCCCACCTTCGACCTGGACGAGCGGGCCCTGCCCCTGGGCGCAGCCATCTTGGCTGGGGCGGCGCTACGCTTCTTGGCCTAGGCGCCGGGCAAGAGCCGGCCATGGGGCAGAAGCGGGTCATCGTGGTGGGGGCCGGCCCGGCTGGGCTGCTGGCGGCCGGGCAAGCCGCCCTGGCTGGCGCCGACGTCCTCCTGCTGGAGAAGATGCCAGCGCCAGCGCGCAAACTGCGCATCACAGGCAAGGGCCGCTGCAACCTGACCAA
>JAAYZY010000331.1 GCA_012514615.1 Chloroflexota bacterium
ATAGTCAGCCGCAACCTCCACCGCTGGATTCGGGCGCTGGATGACCGGGTCTCGCGCTTGGTTTTCGACACCCGCGAGCTGAACCTGTTGGTGCAGGTGTTGGACGGCTTCGTGGTGCTGCTGGCGCTGATCATCAGCGTTACCTTGCTCAAGTTGGAGTCGTTTCTCTATGGGCTGCTCACAGCCGCGGGGATCGTGGGGGTGGCCGTGGGCTTCGCCGCCAAAGACATTGCCAGCAACCTGATCTCCGGGCTCTTCTTGCTGGTGGACCGCACCTTCGTGGTGGGGGACGCCGTGGAGATCGGCGCGCACGCCGGCACGGTGCAGAAGGTGTCGCTGCGCACCACCACCTTGGCCACCTGGGACGGCCCGGTGGTCTCCATCCCCAACAGCATCTTGGCCACCAGCCCGGTGTTGAACTACTCAGTAGCGGCGCGTCGGCGGGTGCGGCTGGTCTTCTCCATCGCCGCGGGCCAGGCCACCGGTCGGGCGGTGGAGGTTCTGCGGGAGACGGCCCAAGGGGATCCGCGGGTGCTGGCGGAACCGACGCCCTCCGTGCTGGTCAGTGGGGTGCGCGACGGCTCGGTGGAGCTGGAGCTGGTCTGCTACACGGTGCCCAGCCACTGGCTGCAGACCGTGTCGGACTTGCGCCAGGCGGCGGTGGCGGCGTTGGGCCAGGCCGACCTGGAGCTGGCGGTGCCGGTGCTGAGAAACCTCTGAGCAGCGGGAAAGGACAGGAGCATGACAGAACACACAGCGGAACCCGCCGCCCCGGCAAGCCGCGGGCGCTATTTTGATGAGTTCGAAGAGGGGGATCAGATCGTCACCTTTGGCCGCACGGTGACGGAAGCCGACATTGTGGCTTTCGCTTCCCTCAGCGGAGACTGGAACCCCTTGCACGTGGACGCACCCTACGCCGCTGGCACCATGTTCGGGCAGAGGATTGCCCACGGCCTGCTGGTGCTGGCCATCGCCTCGGGCCTGGCGGCGCGCCTGGGCTTCATGGATGCTACCGTGGAGGCGTTTCTGGGGCTGGATTGGCGCTTCCGCGCCCCCATCCGAATTGGCGATACGGTGCACGTGGCCGCAGTGGTGAAGGAGAAGCGGGCAGTGCGCCGTCTGGGCGGGGGCATCGTCACCTTGGCCGTGGACGTGCTCAACCAGGAGGGCGCTGCCGTCCAGCAGGGCGACTGGCGCATCTTGGTGCGCAGCCGTCCCAGCGAAGCCTGAGCCCGGGGCAGCGGCCATGGAGCGGCTGGAGGGCGGCCCCCCCTATCTGCACTGTGTGCAGTTGCCTACGCCGTTCGTTGTGGGGCCGGTGAACATCTACGTGGCGCTGGGCAGCGACGGCGTCACCCTGGTGGACACGGGCCCCAAGACAACCGCGGCGCGGGCGGCCTTGGTGAGCGGCCTGATCGCCCTGGGGCAGGACGCCCCGGCCATTGGGCAGGTGGTGGTCACCCACGCCCACGCCGACCACTACGGCCTGGCTGGTTGGCTGGCCGGGCAGGGTGGGGCGGCGGTGGCCACGCACCCACTGAACCAGGGCAGCCTGGCGCAAGACGCGGCCGTGGAGGCCCAGCACGCGGCGTTCTACGAGGAACAGTTGACCCTGGCTGGCGTCCCGCAAGAGTTGCGTCAGGGCATCGAGGCGGTGCGTCGAGGGTTCCGGGCCTACGTCGAGCGGCTGCCGGACACACGCCCACTGGTTGAGGGCGACGCCCTCTGCCTGGGTGGGGAGCCGTGGCAGGCGCTGCACCTACCCGGGCACAGCGGCGGTCTCCTGGGCTTGTGGCAGGCCGATCGGCGAGTGCTGTTGGCCAGCGACCACCTGCTGCAGGGCATCACCTCCAACCCCTTGCTGGAACCGCCGGCGCAGCCTAGCCAACCTCGTCGGCGTAGCCTGGCAGATTACCTGGAGTCGCTGGAGCGCACGCGGCAACTCCAGCCGGCGCTGGTGCTGCCTGGCCACGGCCCGCCTATCGTCCGGGCGGGCGCTCTGATCGACGAGCGGTTGCGCTTCCACGAGCGTCGCCAGGAGTGGTTGTGGCGGCGCATCGCCATGGGGGTGGGGACGGTCTACGGCCTCTGCCTGGAGCTGTTCGGAGCGCTCTCGGAGCTGAACACGCTGCTGGCGGTCTCGGAGGTGGTGGGGCACCTGGACCTGCTGCAGGCGGCGGGACGCATCGGCTGGGCGACACGAGACGGCCTCTGGCGGTTGTGGGCCCGCTGACGGCTTGCGTTGCGAGCTACATGACGTACTTATCGATGTTCACCCAGCGGCGATGGCGCCCTCGGAAGGTGACCACGTAGAGGAAGCCCATCTCCTGCAGCATGGCCAGCACCCGGCCCACGCCAGCCCCCACGTGCTCAGTGTGGTGGGCGTCGGAGCCCACGGCCACGGCCTGGCCGCCCAGCTCACGGAACCGTTCCAGGGTCCACTGGCAGGGGTAGGTGTGGCGGCCAGGCCGCCGCAGGCCGCTGGTGTTCACCTCCAACGTCATGTCTTGGGCGATGATCTCCTTGAGCACGGCGCTGATCTCATCCCCATACTCCTCTGGGTGGTAGTGGATCCCGTTCTCAGCGTCGTAGCGGCGGATGTACTCGAAGTGGCCGACGATGTCGAAGAGCCCGGAGCGGATCAGGCGCAGGGTGTCGCCCATGTAGCGGCGGTAGGTCTCTTGGCGGCCGTTGGCCTCCATGTAGGCCCCGTTGGTCACCTGGCTATCGATGAAGTGGACCGAGCCGATGACGTAGTCCATCTGGTTGTGCTTGGCCAGCAGGCGGCGAGCCGTCTCTTCGAAGCACGGCTGATAGCAGACCTCCACGCCCTTGCGGATGCGCAGCTGGCCCTGGCTGGCTGTGCGGGCTAGGGCCAACGCCTGGTCCACGGCGGCTTCGTCGTACCTCTCGTAGCCGGCGTCCTTGGGGTCGGTGTCCAGGTGTTCGCAGATGCCGATCTCTACCAGGCCCTTGCCTAAGGCAGCTTGGGCTAGCTCCTCCGGCCTGTCGAAGGCGTCGGGGGAGAGGTTGGAATGCATGTGGTAATCCACCAGGGCGGCGGAGTTGAGCGATGGCATGATCAGCGTGGCCTCCTCGGGATGGGACCAGGTCGGTCGAACAAAAGATGAAGCCAGCAGGAGATCCTCCCTCGCTGGCTGGCCCATTGTACGGCAGAGGCAGCGGCCTGTCAAACCCCGTCGCATCGGGGGCTCCCCGCGTGGCCGGGCAGGACACGCGTCAAGGGAGACGAGCATGACAAGGGAGGGTTCGGCGCCACAGGTCGTTCGGGTAGGGGTGATCGGTGCCGATGCGCAGGGGCGCGGCTTCAGCGCTTGCGCCCATCTGCCGGCTGTGAAGGCGGCGCCTGGGCTACAGCTCCTGGCGGTATGCACACGCCACGATGAGACAGCGCAACAGGCAGCCCAGCGGTGGGGGGGCATCTCGTTGGTGCAGCGATCACCGTGACCTGGTGAACGACCCGATGTGGACCTGGTGGATGTGGCGGTGAACGTGCAGTCGCACTACGAGTTGGCCAAGGCCGCTGTGTTGGCGGGCAAGGCCGTCTACTGTGAGTGGCCGCTGGCGGAGACCTCGGGCCAGGCCGAGGAGCTGGCTGCTCTGGCCCGCTCTCAGGGTGCCGTGACGGCGGTGGGGACCCAGGGTCGGCACGCGCCGGGGATGCCATACCTCATGGAGTTGCTGGGGCAGGGGGCTGTGGGCCGGCCCCTGTTCTTTCGCATGCACCAACTCATGCCGCGGTTTGCGGTGCGCTCCGACCACTGGTGGTCGTCGCAGCGGGGCAGCGGCGCGCTGGGCGTGGCTTTCTGCCACGGCTCGGACCCGCTGCAGTTCGTCCTGGGGGGGATCGCCTCGGTCTGCGCCGAGTCGGGCACGCTGCACCCCAACGATCACTACGCCGACACTGGCGAACCGTTCCGCTGGACGGCGGAAGACAAGGTGGCGGTGCGCCTGCAGAACGGGGTCTCGGGCGTCATCCACACCAGCAACATCGCAACGCATGCGCTCCGCTACGCCTTGGAGGCATTCGGTGAGGAGGGGCAGCTGCAGATCCAGGACCCAGGCCACGTCTCCTACAGCCCGGGGCGGCTGTTCCGGGCCCGCAGGGGAAAGGCGGAGTTGGAGGAGATATTCCCCAGCGCTTCCAGCGGGTGCCCGACTTGGACGAAGGGAGCGCCGGGCACACCCTGGTGCACGCCCTGCGGGAAGTGGCCCGGGCCATCCGCGGCGAGACAGTCTACCGCCCCGACTTTGCAGACGGCTACCGCACCCACCGGCCGGTGGCCGCCGTGCAGGAATCGGCTGGGGCCGGCCGGTGGGTGAACGTCTGGTAGCGCGCCCTCTCAGGGCGAGGCAAACTTGATGGTCAGCTTGGGCCTCGCGGTTGTGGAGCCATACTTGCTGCTGGCCACGTAGTACTGTACGGCGCTTGTTCCGGTGGCTTGGAGG
>JAAYZY010000332.1 GCA_012514615.1 Chloroflexota bacterium
GCCCTGAGCGACCGCGGCCCGGCGGCCATCACCATCTACCACGACCCAACCTTGACCATCGGGCCGGGCATCGTGCGCGACCTGGTTGCGCAGTTCGTGGACGGCTTCGCTGGCGCCCTCATCGCCACGGAGGTGGCGGCGCAAGGTTTGGCCGGGCGCGGCCTGGCGGTAGAGCCAACGGCCATGCAAGGACTGGCCGCGGACTATGCAGCCTGGGTCCAGGGCGGCGGCCCACAGGCCGCGCTGCAGACGCAGGCGCCAAGCGGAGGGGGGGCTTCGACCGACGACGCTGGCGCGCTGATCATGGGCGGCGTCATGGCGGGCATGATGATCTTCTATGCCTTCTTCACCGGCGCCAGCACCGCCGAGACGATCCTCAAGGAGCAGGAGGAGGGCACCTTGGCCCGCCTGTTCACCACGCCGACGGCGCACTCTGCCATCTTGGGAGGCAAGTTCGTGGCGGTCTTCATGACGGTAGCGGCGCAGGTGGTGGTGCTGTTGGCGCTCTCCAGATTGGCCTTCGGCATCCGTTGGGGCAGTCTGCCGGCGGCGTCGCTGGCAACGGTGGGGCTGGTGGCCTCGGCCGCCGGCTTCGGGCTGCTGCTTATGTCGCTGGTGCGCACCACCCGGCAGGCCGGGCCGGTCATGGGTGGGGTGCTCTCAGTGACCGGCATGGCCGGCGGCCTGATGACCACCGGTTTCAGCAACTTGCCCGGCTTCCTGGATACGATCTCGCTGCTGCTGCCCCAGGGGTGGGCGCTGCGCTGCTGGAAGCTCTCCCTGGCCGGCGCAGGGGCGACCGAAATGCTCTTGCCCACCGCGGTGACCCTGGCCTGGGGAGCAGTGCTGTTTGCCGGCGGCGTGGCGCTCTTCCGCCGCCGTTTCGCCTAGGAGAATGTCCATGATGAAGGTCTGGGACTTGGCTCGGAAAGACCTGTTGCAGACGCTGCGGGACCGCAACGCCGCTCTCTTCTTGGTGCTCATGCCCCTTCTGTTCACGGTGTTCTTCGGCTTCATGTTCGCCGGCTCCGGTGGGGAGGGCGACGATCCCCGCCTGCCGCTGGGGGTGGTGAACCACGATTCGGCCGGGGCGCTCGGCAGCGCTCTGCAGACGCTGCTAGAGAAATCCGGGACGGTGCGGACCATGCCCTTGGAGGGGGAAGCGGCGGCCGAGGCGGAAACGGCGGTGAGCGAAGGACGCTTGGCCGCTGCCCTAGTGGTGCCAGCGGGCTTTGGCGCGGCGCACCAGGCCGGCCAGCCGATCCCCCTCACCCTTATCGGCGACCCGGCAGCGGCCTCTGGCCGCTCGGCCCGCACGGCGGTGCAGGCGGCGCTGAGCCGCCTGATGGGCGCCTGGCAGGCGGCAGAGCTGAGCGCCGCCGCCTACGATGCTCAGGCTGGTTTCGCCGACGAGGCGGCGCGGCAGGGGTACCGCCAAGAGGCGCTGGCCGCGGCTCTGGCGGCCTGGCAGCGGCCGCCCCTGGAGGTGGCCGTCGTGCCGGCTGGGACTCCGGCCGAGGCTGGGAAGTCGAGCGCCTACGCCCACTCTTCGTCGGGCATGATGGTGATGTTCGTGCTCTACGGCCTCTTGCAGTCGGCCATGGTGCTGGTGGTGGAGCGCAAGACCGGGGCGTTGCGCCGGCTGCTCACCACACCCATCTCCCGGGCTGAGGTGCTGGCTGGGCACATGCTGGCTATGTTCTTGGTGAGCCTGGGCCAGCAGGCGCTGCTGGTGGGCTTCGGGCAACTGGTCCTGGGGATCGACTACCTGCGGGAGCCCCTGGCGCTGTTGTTGGTGACCGTGACCCTTTCGCTCTGGGTGGCCAGCCTGGGGCTCTTCATCGGGGCCGTGGCTGCCCGGGAAGAGCACGTCATCATCCTCTCGCTGGCGGCCTCCATGGCCTTGGGCGCGCTGGGCGGGGCCATGTTCCCCCTGGAGGGGACGGGCAAGACCTTCTCGGCCATCGGGCACCTGACCCCCACAGCCTGGGCCGTGGATGGCTTCCAGAACATCACCATGCGCGGGCTGGGGCTGTCGTCGGCGTGGCTGCCTGCCGCTGTGCTGCTGGCCTATGCGGCGGCTTTCTTCGGGCTGGCGGTGTGGCGCTTCCGCTTCGAGTAAGGGGAGGCGCCAGCCGGGCCGGTACCAGCGGACGGCCCGCCTGGCCAGAGGCAGCTCACTCGATGGTGGACACGAAGTCGCGGAACATGGCGCCCACGTCGCTGTTGGTGGGGATGCCGACCCAGGGGCGCCGGGCTGGACCAAGTTGGCTACCACGATGCTGGCGCCCTCTTCATCCCGCCCACGGTGCAGCACCACCACGTCCGGCGGCTGCCTCATGCGCATGAGCAGGTTCAACGGGTCGTCGTCGCCGATCATGTCCGGCATGGAGACGAGGTCCAGGCTGGCGCACTGGGCGACGAAGATGTCCAGCGTCTCGGTGGGGGAGTTGCCCAGTGCGGTGATGGCGGTGGCCCCGGCAGC
>JAAYZY010000333.1 GCA_012514615.1 Chloroflexota bacterium
CGCGCCCGCCCTGGGCATCCAGCAGCAGGCTCAACCACCACCCATCGTCCGGCACGTCCAGCGCCATCTGCACCTGCAGGTCGGCCACCGAACGCGCCTGCACCTGCCGCCCCAGGCGCACGTAGAGCGTACCAGCCGACGCATCCACCGCCAAGATCTCCGGCATCTGCTGACGGAACTCCACCGTGGCCAGCGTCTCGCCGCTATCTCCTGCCAAAGTCGCCAGGTGATGGGCAAGCGACGGGTCGGAATGGACGACGAAGACCTGCCCTCTGGCCGCGGCCAGCGACGAGAGACGCCCGGGCAGCGCGGTGACTCGGCGGGCGGCATCCTCCTGGGGCCGCACCGCCATCAGGCAATCGCCGGCGCCGCCGTCACAACGTTCCCCAGCCAGGTACACGGCGCCGTCGGTCACATCCCAGGCCAGAAGGTAGGGTGAGTAGGCGTTGCCCCAGGGGTTGCCCACAGACAGCGAGGCCGCCAGCTTGGGCAGCGGCCCGCCAACCGGCGCGACCGAGGCGGGGGTGGGGTCGGCCGAGGGCGGCGTGGGGTCGGCGGCCGTCGCTGGAGTGAGGGGGGTGCCAGCAGGAGCGGAGGCGGTTGGCGACGCGGGGGCAGCCGTGGGCGCTGCCAAGGTAGCGGTAGCCGTTGGCGCGGCGGTTGGCGTGGGCGTTGGGGATGACGGCTGCGGCGCACAGGCAAGCGCCACAGCCGCCAGAAAGAGCACCACCACCAAGGGACTCAGGATCCTACGGAGCATCCCGACACCTCCTCCCGGGCCGTCGCCGACGCGCGCCAGGCGCATCGCACGAACTCCACAGCCTGCCGCAGTCGCCGGACCATGGCCCGAGCATCCCAGACGGCCAGGTGCAGCGGGCTTACCTCCAGGGTCATGTAGCCGGCAAAGCCCGAGGCGGCCAGATCCCCCAGGAACGTCGTCAGGGGCAGCATCCCCTCGCCGGGCATCTGGTGGGTAGAGCCAAAGCGCCCCCACAGACCTCGCCGCCACTCTTCGTGGGGACGCGAGACATCGCTCAGATGCACACCGGCTAGGTCCGCTGCCAGAAGGGGCCGGGCCGCCTCCAGGGTGGGATCCAGCGTGCCCACGTGCGCCACATCCAACACCAAACCCAAGCCACGCTGCTCGGTCCAGGCCTTCAGCTCGGCCGGGTGCAGCAGCAGCCGCCGGTGATCGCCATGCCAGCGCCGCCCCGCCGTCTCCATCGCCAGGCGGACGCCCAACTGCTGCCCCCGCTCTTGGGCCGCGTCCAGGCCGCGCAGATAGTGCAGTGTCTCCTGGTCCTCCCAGTCTGCGGTGCCCGGCGGGTGCACCAGGGTGAGTGCAGCGCCCAACTCGGCTGCCAGCTCCACCTGCTGCGGGGCCACAACGCCTTCGTTACGCCAGCGCCCCGCCTTGATGAAGGGCGGATGCACGGAGAAGAGCCTCAGTCCGCTGCGCTGCACCTGCCGCCTCACGGCCTGGGCGGCTCCCAGCATGGAACGTGGATCCAGCACCAGTTCCACCCCCTGGAAGCCAGCCTCAGCGAAGCGAGGCAGGCTCAGGGCCAAGGGCAGGGGCGCCGCACAGCCGGTGGAAACACTGAGCTTCACCGGTCCTGCCCTGTCGGATCTCCTGGTTCCTCCACTTTGCCCAGGTACAAGCCTTCCGCCACGATGTAGTCCCGCACCGCCTCCGGCAGCAAGTAGCGGATCGGTCGGCCCTGGCGCACCCGCTGGCGGATGTCGCTGGCCGAGATGCCGATGAGGGGCATGGGGATCACCCGCACCCGCTCCCGAACCGCCGGCAGCCGCTGGGCCAGCCACTCTGTGTCTGGCAGATGGCCTGGGCGGCTGAAGGCGGCCACCTGACAGAGGGCCAGCAGACCGGCGGGGTCACGCCAGGTGAGCAGGTCCTCCAGCGAGTCTGCGCCCATGAGGAAGAACAGCTCGGCGCCTGAGGCCGCCTGCCCCAGGAAGAGCCGCACCAGGTCCACTGTGTAGTGGGGACCGGGGCGGTCCAGGTCCAGGCGGGAGGCGACGAACGCAGGCTCCGAAGCGATGGCTCGCTCGGTCATGGCCAGGCGGTGCTGGCTAGCACTGAGGACCCGGCCCCGCTTGTGCGGCGGCTGACCGGCCGGCACGAAGACCACGCGATCCAACGACAGGGAGTGTCGCGCTTCCTCGGCCAGGATGAGATGTCCGTAATGGATGGGGTCGAAGCTCCCCCCCAGCAGGCCGATGCGCCCTGGCCCCAGGGGTCCGGCAGAGGTAGAGGATGGCAAGGCCAGATTCACTCCTCCAAGATCAGTTCCGCATCTCCGATGTGGATCGTATCGCCGGCCTGCACGCCGGCCCGCTCCAAAGCCTCTTGGATACCCAGGGCCGTCAGGACGCGGCCGAAACGCAGCACCGCCTCGAACTGATCCCAGTTGGTCATGGCGGCCACTCGCTCGATGCGCGTGCCCTGCACCCGCCAGGCCCCGCCCTCGTGTGGCAGACGCTCGACGGTGAAGAGCTTCTCGTCTTCGTCAAACTGGGGCCGGAAGACCACTTCCTGCTCCTCTACGGCCGGCGCTTCCGGCAGCGTCTGGAGCAGGGCCGCCACCTCCCGCAGCAGCGGCAGCACCCCCTCGCCAGTAACGGCCGAGATGGCCCATGCCGAGACGCCCCGCGACGCCAGCGCCCGGCGCACCTTTGGCCAGCGTTGCCGCGCTTCCGGCACGTCCATCTTGTTCAGGGCCACCACCTGCGGCTTGGCCCCCAGCTCCGAGTTGAACAACGCCAGCTCCGTGTTGATGTCTTCCCAGTCCTGCAGCGGCTCGGGCTCGGTTCCGTCAAGCACGTGGATCAGCACCCGAGTGCGCTCCACGTGGCGCAAGAAGGCATGGCCCAATCCGTGGCCGGTGTGCGCCCCCTCGACGAGGCCAGGGATGTCGGCCAGGACGATGTCTCGGTCATCCACCGCCGCCACACCCAGGTTGGGCTCCAGCGTGGTGAACGGGTAGTCGGCGATCTTGGGCCGCGCCGCCGTAAGGGCCGCCAGCAAGGTAGACTTGCCGGCGTTGGGCTTGCCCACGATCCCCACGTCGGCGATGAGCTTCAGCTCCAGACGCAGCCAGCGCTCCTGACCCGGCTCGCCCTTCTCGGCGATGCGGGGCGCCTGATTGGTGGAACTGGCAAAGGCCGCGTTGCCGC
>JAAYZY010000334.1 GCA_012514615.1 Chloroflexota bacterium
CGCGGTGATGCTCTCCCGTACGTTTACCGGCCGAGACCTGGTGCTGAAGGTGGGCGGCGGTTGGCACGGCAGTCAGCCCTGGGGCCTGAAAGGCGTCCACTTCGGGCATGAGGGGTTCCAGGAGATGGAGACGGAAGGGCTGCCGGCCGCCTTCGGCCGGGAGGTACTGGTCACCCGCTACAACGACGTGGCCGCTCTGGAGGCCGCCTTCCAACAGCACGGCGAGCGCATCGCCTGCTTCATCGTGGAGCCGTACATCGGCGCTGGCGGGGGCATCCCGGCCCAGGCCGCGTACCTGCGCCGCGCCCGGGAGCTGACTCAGCAGCACGGCGCTCTGCTCATCTTCGACGAAGTGATCGCCGGCTTCCGCTTCTGCGCCCACAACCTGGGCTCCCTCTACAGCCTGAAGCCCGACCTGATGACCATGGGCAAGGTCATCGGCGGCGGGATGCCTGTGGCAGCCGTGGCTGGTCGCGGCGACGTGCTGGCGTTGGCCGGGAAGGCCGGCGGCCGGAAGGTTCGCTTCGACGGCGGCACCTACTCGGCGCACCCGCTTTCTATGCTGGCCGGCCTGACCATGCTGCGGCACCTGACGGCCCGCGAAGGGGAGATCTACCCCCGACTGGGCGCGCTAGGCGAGAAGTGGCGCGCCGGCGCGACGCAGGCCTTCGCTGACGAGGGCGTCCTGGCCCGCTGCACCGGTGGACCCAACGAAGTGATGCCCTACGGCAGTTCCATGGGCCTTCTGCACTTCTTGCTGCGGCCAGACGTGCCCATGCACAGCCCCGATGCGGTCAACGACCCCGCCTGCTGCGACGTGGAAATGCGTGAGCGAGTGGTGAAGCTGGCCTTCCTGCTGGAAGGCGTGTTCGTGGCCGACGGTGGAGGCGCCGTCTCCATGGCCCACACCGATGATGATGTGCAGCGCATGATCGCCGCGGCCCGGGCTGTGGCTCGGCGGTTGGCGGCTGCCGGCTTCGCCCAAGCCTAGGCGGCCCGGGGAGAGCCGTGCCCCATACCTGAGCGGAGAAGAGAGCCCGATGACGAAGACTCGTGTCCTGCTTTACGGTCTGGGCCCCATCGGAATGGGCCTGGGGCGCCTGGCCCTGCAGCGACCAGGTCTGGACCTGGTGGGCGCTGTGGATATCGCCCCGGCGTTGCAGGGGCAAGACGTGGGGCTGGCCCTAGGGTCGAAAACCCCTCTGGGCGTGGCCGTCTCCGGCGATGCCGCGGCCGTGCTGGCTCAGACTCGTCCCCATGTGGTGCTGCACGCCACCGGCTCACGCCTTCCAGCGGTGCAGGGGCAGTTCATGGGCATCTTGCGGGCCGGGGTGCACGTGGTCTCCACGTGCGAAGAGCTGGTGTACCCCTTCCCTCGCTACCCGCACCTGACCGCCGAGCTGGACGCCGCGGCCCAGGCCCACAGCTGCTCCATCATGGGCGTCGGCGTCAACCCCGGCTTCCTCATGGACAAGTTCGTGGCCACCCTACTGTCCGCCTGCCAAGAGGTGGAGCATGTGGCCGTGCACCGGGTGGTGGATGCCGCCCGACGG
Source organism: Chloroflexota bacterium (assembly GCA_012514615.1). The sequence continues at coordinate 1,554 of JAAYZY010000334.1, forward strand.
CGCGGCCCCCTGCAGAAGAAGGTAGGCGCAGGGATGACGCCGGCGGAGTTCCAGACCCTGGTCGACGCCGGCGAACTGGGCCATGTGGGCCTGCCAGAGTCGGCCCACATGCTGGCCGATGTGCTAGGGCTGCCGGCCGGGCGAGAGGTGGTGCAGGTCATCGGCCCCAAGGTGGCAGAGCAGGCGGCCAAGACGCCGTTCGTCCATGTGCGGCCGGGGCAGGTGGCCGGCGTCGACCAAACGGCGCGGGTCTTGGTGGACGGCGTGGAGCGGGTCCACCTGCACCTGGAGATGTACATCGGCGCGCAAGAGCCCATGGACAGGATCTGGGTGCGCGGCAAGCCCAACCTGGAGCTGGCGGTGACCAGCGGCGTGCACGGCGACCTGGCCACCATCGCTCTTGCAGTCAACTGCGTGCCGCTGATGGCGGGCCTGCGCCCCGGCCTGCGCACGGTGCTGGATGCGCCGATCCGTTTCGCGCCCTAGGCAGGCCGGCGCAAGGGAGAGGCCGCCCCGTTAGCGGGACGGCCAAGGGAGAACGGTGGGGACCCCTGTGGTGCGCGCCCAACTGATCTACAACCCGGCCGCCGGGCAGATACAGGTTCGCCGCGACCTGGAGCAGGCGGTGGCCTACCTGGAAGAGCACGGCTGGCAGGTCTCGTGGCGGGAGACCCACGGCCCCAGCGACGGCACCACCTACGCCCGTGAAGCAGTGGCCAGCGGGTGCCAGGTGGCCATCGCCGTGGGCGGCGACGGCACCGTGGGCGAGGTGGCCGACGGCCTGGTGGGCAGCCAGACTGCCCTGGGGGTGCTGCCGGCCGGCACCAGCAACGTCTGGGCCAAGGAGATGGGCATCCCCAGCGCCAGCTACCTCCTGCACCCCCAGGTGCGGGCTTCGTTGGGCTTTGGCGCGCCGTGGCTGCTGCCAGCCGCCGAGCTGCTGGTCCATGGCCGACGGGCACGGGTGGATGTGGGGCGGGTGAACCAGCGGCACTTCCTCATGTGGGCCGGTGTGGGCCTAGACGCCCGCATCACCGAAGAGGTGGAACAGCACCCCGAGGTCAAGCGCCAACTGGGCCGCCTGGCCTTCATCATGGCCGCGCTCTACATCGGGCGGGATTACCGCGGCGTGCGCGCCCACGTGCGGGTGGGCAAGGCCTGGCTAACCCGCCGCATCATCATGGCCGTGGTCAGCAACATCCAGCTCTACGGCGGGGTGGTGCGCATCTCGCCCCTGGCCCAACTGGACGACGGCCTGCTGGACGCCTGCATCTTCCAGGGGCAGGGGCTGGTCTCCACGGTGCGCCACCTGGCTTCGGTCTTTGCCCAGCAGCACCTGCGGGACCCGGAAGTGAGCACCTACGAGCTGCAGCACATGGAGATCCACCCGGCGCGGCCGCTGCCGATCCACGCGGACGGCGACTTCATCGGCTACACCCCCGCGGTGATCGACGTGGTACCCAAAGCGCTGGATGTGCTGCTGCCGGCCAGCGCGCCGGCGCGCCTCTTCCACCCCGAAGATGGCGCCCCGGGGAGCGCCGAGCCGACCGGCCTGCTGGAGTGGCTGGGCAACTTCGCCCCGTATACCCCCCGCAAATGGATCAAGAGACCATGAAGGGATTGAACCTCTTGTTGGCCTTCGTTCCTGTGGCCGTTCTTGCGGACCTGCTGGGCTGGGACCCGGTGCTGGTCTTCGCCGCGGCGGCGCTGGGCGTGGTGCCGCTGGCCAGCTTCATGGGCCAAGCCACGGAAGAGCTGGCCGGCCACTCCGGCCCCCGGGTCGGCGGGCTGCTGAACGCCACCCTGGGCAACGCCGCCGAGCTGATCATCGCCATCTTCGCCATCCGCCAGGGCCTGCTGGAGCTGGTGAAGGCGTCCATCACCGGCTCCATCTTGGGGAACCTGCTCTTCATCCTGGGGCTGAGTTTCTTGCTGGGCGGCCGACGCCACGGCCAACAGCGCTTCCACCGCGGGCAGGCCGGCGTCAACGCCATCTCCCTCATGCTGGCGGTCATCGCCCTGGGCATCCCTTCGCTGTTCAGCCACACCATCGAGGCCAAGAGCCACGACGCTGTGGAGTACTTGAGCCTGGGCGTGGCCGCGGTGATGATGCTCATCTACGCCCTGAGCATCGCCTTCTTGTTCCGCCTGCCGGCGCAGGCCGACGCTGCCCACAGGGAGGCCGCGCACCACACGCCCCGCTGGAGCCTGCGGCGGGCCCTGGTGGTGCTGAGCCTGGCCACCGCCCTCATCGCCTGGCTCAGCGAGATCTTGGTGGGCGCGGTGGAGCCGGTGGTGGTCTCCCTAGGGATCACGGAGTTCTTCTTGGGGATCATCATCATCCCGCTGGTAGGCAATGTGGTGGAGCACTTGGTGGCGGTTCAGACAGCGCTGAAGAACCAGATGGACCTCTCACTGGCCATCAGCCTGGGGTCGGGGCTGCAGATCGCCCTCTTCGTGGCCCCGCTGCTGGCCTTCTTGAGCCTGCTCATGGGCCACCCGCTGACCCTGGTCTTCAACGAGTTCGAGCTCATCGCCCTGGTGGCCTCGGCTCTCATCGCCGTGCTGGCAGCGCAGGACGGCGAATCCAACTGGCTGGAGGGGGCGCAGCTCTTGGCGGTCTATTTCATTGTGGGGCTGGCGTTCTTCTTCCTGCCGGCGTAGTCGGCCAGGATCCACCCTACCGCGGCCGCCAGGTCGGCCACCACCGGGCAGACGGCCCGCTGGTGGGGGGTGAGCAGCTGCGCTTGAGCCGCCCCCCGTCCGGTGAGGACCAGGAGCGGCTGCGCGCCCACGGCCAGGGCCGCCTGGACGTCGCCCACGGCGTCGCCCACCAGGTAGCTGGCCGCCAGGTCCAGGTCCAGTTCCTGCGCGGCTTGCAGCAGCAGCCCAGGCTGAGGCTTGCGGCAGGCGCAGCCGGCGTCGGGCGTGTGGGGGCAGGTGTAGAACGCGTCGATGCGACCGCCCTGAGCCGCCAGGGCCGCCCGCAAGCGGCGGTGGATGCCCTGCACGGTGCGGGCCGCCACCAGCCCCCGGCCGATGCACGACTGGTTGGTGACCACCACAATGGGCCAAGGGCCGGCCGCCAGGCGGGCCAGGGCCCCGGGCACGCCGGGCAGGATGGCCGCCTCACCCCACCGCCTCACGTAGTCGGCGCGGTTGGCGATGAGGACGCCATCACGGTCTAGGAAGATGGCGGGAGAGGGCATGGGGGCTTTCTGCAGACACAGTCCCGATGGACTCATTCTGCCTCTTCCTGGACCAACGTCCAGATGCGTTTGAGAGGGAGTTCAGCTTGAAGGTCCTCAGGCAACTGGTCGTAATGCTCCAGCAGATTCTGAACGATGTCCCCGGAGTCCCAGAGCCTGATCTGGAAGAACAGACGGCTTGCCTCAGTGAACACGGTAGACTTGAACCCTCCCCACGAGACCAGTAGGCCCTGTTCAGCGCCGAAGTTGCGCATCACCCCTTGCAGCTCTCGTAGGACCCGCACGTCCGCCGGTTGGCTGCCGGACTTCACCTGAACGCAAAGTCTGGGCGGGTCGAACCCCATGGGACCGCGGCCAGCCATGATATCGGCTCCGCCGTCCGGCCCCGGCGAGGCAGTGTACGTCCGATACCCCTGAGCTTTCAGGACAGCAGTGACCAAGCGTGCTAGATCATGCCCCTTGTACTTGCGATCGATGTAAGCCCGAATCTGATCTTGGGCGTACTCTTCTAGGTTTGGGAGCGCCTCTTCATCAGGCTCTGCCGCCTCCGTCTGTCTGGGCACAGCAGGCGCAGAGGGTCGCCCGTCCAACACCGTTTTGATGCGCTCTTCGGCGTTGTTGCGGCGAATCTGGCACACCGTCATGAAGGCACCTAGAGAGTAGAGGAGGTCCTGGTCGAATGCCGTGCGCGGAATGTCCCTCTGCAACCACTCTACAGTTCGAGTGTGGCGTGCATCAGGTGGAAGATCCGGCAGGTGTCGATAGGGGCCGGTCGACCGCCCAATGGCAATGGCTGCTCGGCTCTTGAGCGGCAAAACAATCAGGTCGCCAACCTGAATGCGGTTGACGAAAGCCCAGAGTTGCCCTACCCAATTGATGATGGTCTTGGGATTGATGTCAGGATACGCTCCTTGGCATAAAGCCATCAACTGCTCTCGCGAGGTGATCTTGGATAGGTCCGGGAGCGCATCCCAACCGATAACCGCCAACCCTTGGTCCAGCGCCAGAGTCTCCCGTTCGCCGTTCTTACCTGCCCGCACCAACC
>JAAYZY010000335.1 GCA_012514615.1 Chloroflexota bacterium
CCCCAGTCAGGGCGAAGTACCCCTGCACCAGGGCCTCCTGCTCGTGGCTGGTCAGGGCATCGGTAGGCAGATGGCCTGGGAAGACGAACTTGGCCACTAGCCCCTGCAGCTCCCAGCGCGCCAGATCGAACCGGTAGGGCCCGGTGACGGCGTTGACCTGAAAGTCGAAGAGCTGCGGGCCGGGGATCGACGACGCGCCGGCCAGGACCAGGAGCGCCGCAAGCAGCAGGGCTCGGCCAAGCCAGTCCAGCCGGCGGGCCAGGGGAGCCGCGGTAGACGCGGCCCGCCGGGCCCGAGGCCAGACCTTGGCCAGGGAGGTCGCTGTGTCTGTCGCTCTGCCCATCTGCCCATCCATCCCAGGCCGCGCCGGGCGCCTGGCTGCCAGGGGAAAACGAAAGCCCTGAGAGCAACCCTCTCAGGGCCGTACCATGGTAGCGCATAGGGGAGTCGAACCCCTGTCTCTGCCTTGAGAGGGCAGTATCCTAGGCCACTAGACGAATGCGCCCCACCAAGCACGGTCATTATATCCACGGGCTCCGCACCTGTCAAATCGCCCGCCCCGGTCGGCGAAGCCCCGCCGCCCCCATCGCCCCCGCCGGGCTTAGTACGAAACTCCTATTGTTGGGCCAACTTGCGCGGGTTACAATCTCAGCAGATGAGGAAGATGGGGCCAAGTCGACGGCTGGAGCAGGCGAAGCCCGGCGTCGGCAGATGGAGAGCATCCCACCACACAGCGTCCACTCTGGTTTGGTGGGAGCGCTGCGCACGGCAGAAAGGCGGAGGGGAACACCCAGTGGTCATGGCCAGGGCCGCAAGCAAGGTGAGGCGAACAGCGCGGACCGGCAGCGAGAAGGGACAGAGCCTGGTGGAGATGGCTGTGGCCTTCCCGATCCTGCTCCTGATCCTGGCGGCCGTCATCGATGCCGGTCGGGCCATCGATGCCTACATCACCATCACCAACGCTGTGCGTGAAGGGGCGCGCTACGGCGCCAAGTACCCCAGCCGCATCGAGACCATCAGGCTGCGGGTCGCCAACGAAGCCAACGGGTCCGGCGTCAACGTCACCGGCGTGAACCTGACGGTGAACCATGTGAGCGTCACCTTCCCCGAAGGCTCCAACCGCGGGGGCAACCCGGTGCGGGTCACCGTGGATTTCGACTTCCCGCTCTACTTTGGCGGCATCGTGGGGTTGCCCAGCCTGCACTTGCAGCGCTACGCCGACATGGTGATCATGACCGGGCCGTAGTCCGGCCTGTGAGGGAGAGGCATGCAGAGAGTGACGGCGCAGAGGGGCGAAGGCCCTAGCCCAGCAAAAGGGCAGCGAGGGCAGGCGATGGTGGAGTTTGCCTTCGTCATTGTCGCGCTCACCCTGGTCATGGTGGGGATCATCGACTTCGGCCGCCTGTACTTCAGCTATGCCTCCATCGCCAACGCGGCGCGGGAAGGGGCCCGCTACGGCCTCATGTACCCAGCGCGGCGCACCGCCGGCGATTGGCCCGACCCCGACAACATCGCCTTCCGCACTCGGGCCATGATGCACCTCCTGGGCGCTTCGTCGGAGATCCAGATCACCTTCCCTGACGGCTGCGAGAACCCCGGCTGCCGCATCCGAGTGAAGGTCAGCAGCCAGTTCGACATGTGGACCCCCATCATCCCCGCCTTCCAGTTGGTGGGGGAATCGACCATGTACATTGAGGAGTAGCGGGCGAGACTGGCCATTGGGAGATCAACAGGGCCGGGAAGAGAGGGAGAAAGCGATGGTAGACGCGCACAGAGAACGGCAGCAAGGCCAGGCAGTGGTGATCATGGCCGTGGGGCTCATCGCCCTCATCGGCTTTGCTGCCTTGGCCGTGGACATCAGCTACAGCCTGTTCCAGCATCGGCAGATGCAGAACGCCGCCGACGCCGCGTCCTTGGCCGGCGCGCGCACGCTGTCGTTGGCCCAGACAGACCCCACGGTGCTGGTCACCGACGGCGACATCTACGGCGCCATGCATGAGTACGCCAGCCGCAACCACGCTCAGACGCTGCAGGCCTGGTACATCGACGGGAGCGGCCAGCCCATGCGGGAGCTCATCGCCCACAGCGCCGAGCCCTCCCCGCTGATGCCGCCCCTGGGCGAGGAGGTCGGCGTCATGGCCGTGGCCGGCACAGGCCACAGCGCCTTCTTCGGGCGCGTCTTTGGCGTGGAACAGCTGTCGGCTCAGGCTGAGTCCCGCGCCATGTGGGCTTGCGCTCGGCACGCTCGAGACACGGTGCCCTTTGCCGTTCGCCAAGGCTCCTTCAGCATCGGCACACCCACCACCATCTGGGAGAAGGTCGCAGCCGGCTCGTCCATCGACCAAGGCTGGGTGAGCCCAGACTGCAGCAACTTCCCCTGCACTCCCGACCCACAACGCCTGAACACTTGGATGCAGCAGACCTACCCCGGCACCACCATCTTGCCCATCTCCTACGGCGGCCAGGTCAACGGCCCGGGCCAGACCATTGGGGGCAGCTGGGTAGAGGCGAGCTTCGCCTCTGTTTCTCCCGGCCGCGTCCTGCTCTTGCCGGTGTTCGATGACGTCTACCACTACAAGATGGACCTCAACCAACCGGAAGAGTTCTCCGGCGCCACCACCGTCTTCACCGACGACCCCCAGTACAACGACGCCTACCTCTTCCGCATCGTCAGCTTCGCCGCCTTCGAGGTGGCCGAAGTACGCACCTTCGCCAGCAACCGGGCCCTGGATGGCCAGTTCATCGGCTACGTGGCCAACGGCGACTGGGCTGTTCCCAGTTGGGAAGACGCCCTCTGCGACGGCGTGAATATCGTCAAGCTCATCGGCCCCGATGGCCCGCCCATCTTCACCCCGCAGATCACACCGCCGCCCTTGCCGCCCACGGCCACGCCCAGCGCCACCCCCACCTGGACGCCCACGCCGCCGCCTGGGCTGTATCCGCCCTGTGTGGTGGAGCAAAACGGCTACACCTTCGAGTTCCTCTCCATGATCGACCACGAAGGCGTGACCACCTTCACCTTCAGGGTAACCAATCACAACAGCCGCGCCCTGAGCAACGTGGCCTTCGAGCTGCCGCCCGGCCAGACGGCCTTGTTCCCCAGGAACAACGGTACCTACAATGCCGCGCGCAGCTACAACGTGGAGAACCCCACCAACAACCCGTTCTGGTCCATCAAGTTCGAGACCATCGGCGAGGGGATCAAGAACGGCGAGTCCGACACCTTCCAATACACCGTGCCCACGGGCATGGCCAATGTGCTGACCCGCATGCGGGTGCAGGCCAAGTCGGCCAAAATCGTTGGTACGGTCACCTTCACCGAAGACACCTGCTTCGGCAGCCCTGGCTCCCCTCTGGGGACGGCGCTGCCGGTCACGCCCAGCCCGACGCCCAGCACCACCATCACCCCATCGCCCACCCACACGCCCTCGGGCCAAGTCGAAGGGCAGGTAGTCCTTTGCGCCCCGGAAATCGTCACCGTCACGCTCACCATGTCCGAGCGAGTCCCCATCGACGTGGTGCACGTCCTGGACGTCTCCTACAGCATGAGTTGGGGCTGGGGCGGCCGCAACTCCGGCGGAACCGCCAAGATCAGCACTGCCAAGTCGGCGCTCATCGGCTTCAACATGCTGCTGCAGCCCGACAAGGGCGATCAGGTTGGGCTGGTCTCCTTCGGCTACGGTCAGACGCTGGGCGGCTACGCCGGGGCCTATGCCCGGGAAGACTTGCCGCTCTCCAGCGACGTGGTCGCCG
>JAAYZY010000336.1 GCA_012514615.1 Chloroflexota bacterium
CAGCACCCCCACCAGGGTGCCGATGAGGCAGCCGACCAAGGCATAGAGAAGGTTGACCGGCGAGAGCGCCTGCCCGAAGCCGTTCAGCAGATAGTCCCACGAAAAGAACATGAGCCCCCCTCCCTAAGCGCCGAAGATTCCCAGAGGGAACGGCAGGTCCAGCAATCGGTTGAAAAGGAACCAAACCGAGACTGCCGTAACTCCTCCGATGGCCAGGGCGGTGATGGGGCGGTAGCGGCCCACATACCACACAGAGAACGAGACAAACGCCAGAATGCCCAAGGGCATGCCCAAGGGCTCGATGATCACCAGGAGCAGGGCCAGGCTGGCCAGGGTCACCAACACGCGGGTCAGCCCTTCACGATCCGGCCACGCCACCGGCGTGTCCTCCCCTACCCAGCGTATGGCAGTGGCCACCAATGCGATCGCCGAAAAGACCAGCATCCAGGAAAGGATCACCGGGAACGTTCGAGAATGGAGCCCGGTGCCAGCGATCCCCTTGATCTGCAACGAGAAGTAGACTGTCAGCACGCCCAACACACTCAGCAGGATCCCGGTAGTCAACTGCGCAGACCGTTGCGTCTTCACCATGCTTCCTCGTTCATCTCCAAGCGCCCTTGCGGGCGCTTTCGGGGATGGAGGGCAGGCAGCAGTGACTGCCCTCCATCGAACGCGACTTAGTCCTGAACCTGCTTGGCCAGGTCGGTGTAGACCTTGGTCATCTTCTCGATGTAGGCTTTGGCTTCGTCGTGGCCCATGGCCAGCGGTTCGAAGCCCTGCTTGGACATCTCGGCTTGCACGGCAGCGTCCTTGTGAATCTCCAGGAAGGCCGCTTCCAGCTTCTTGATGACGTAGTCCGGCGTCCCGGCCGGCACCGCAACGCCGCGCTCGATGCCGATGGCGATGTCGAACCCGCCATCCTTGAAGGTCGGCGCGCCCGGCAGCGCCTCAAAAGGCCCGTCGCTGCCGATGCCCAACACCCGAAGCTGGTCGAAGTTCTTCACCAGGTCGTCGGAGTTGGCGAAGACGGCATCCACGTGGCCGCCCAGGAAGGCGGTCATCTGGGGCGCCGCGCCGGTGAACGGCACGTAGTTGAACGTCGCGCCGGTCAAGTCTTGCAGCCAGAGGGTGGCCATGTGGTGGCCAGAGAAGGTGCCGGACCCGCCGATGCTGATGCTCCCCGGGTTGGCCTTGGCCGCATCCACGAACTCTTGTAGCGTGGTGTAGGGGCTGGTCTTCAAGACGGCCAACCCCAGCGGGGTGCGCTCGAACAGCGCAACGGGCACAATCTGCTCGGTCTTGAAGCCGGTCTCCTGCTGCAGCGGTTGCAGGATGATGTGCGGGATGTTGATGCCGGCGGTGAAGTAGCCGTCGGGTTTGGCCTTGACCAGCTCGCTCCAGCCCAAGGCGCCGCCGCCGCCAGCCTTGTAGTCGATCAACACCTTCTGGCCCAAGATCCGCTCCAGCTCCGGCTGCTGGAGACGAGCCCGACGGTCCGACTGACCGCCGGGGTCAAATGCGATAAGATAGGTAATCTGCTTCTCGGGGTAGGCCGCCTCTTGCGATCCGCCCAACCCCAGTTGGGCACAGCCTGAGAGGGTGCTCAGGGCGAGCACCAGGACCATGACCAGGTACAATGCCTTCGTTCGCATCTTCCTTCTGACCTCCTAGTGGCTTTGTGGATAGTGAAGGATAGGGCCCGCGGCGCCAACCTGCTGCCATTGGCGCCGAACACGCCTCCACGTCAGACACCTGCACGAATGCTCGGATTGAAGGAATGAGAACAGGGCAGAAAACGAGGAGATCTGCCAGGGCCATAGACACGAGTTGGGGAATGCCGTCACCGTGGTGTGAAGCATGAGCACTCTGCCCGACAGTGGGTGCAAGAACGATTGGCCGGCCCATAGCGGCTGGCCACCTTCCCAACGGTATGCAGTATACAGGGACTCCCGCCAGAAGTCAAGCCGTCTGTGAGAACACTTTCACGCCGTCTGACTGCCCGCCGAGCCCTGCGCCGCTCCGCAGATTGGCCTGCGTTGGCGGCGATTGACGCCCCGTCCGGCCCGTGCTACAATCCGGCTGGAGCGGTTCCGCCCCACCCCACCACCAGGAGTGTTGACCATGAGCAACCCGATGATGACCCTATCTGCCCAAGAGCTGCAAGCCCGAAGCAAGGTGCCCCTCACGGTCCTGCCAGACGTGCAGCAGACCATGGAGCACTGCGCCCGCAGCATCGCCGACGAGATCAAGGCCCACAACGCCCAAGGCCAGCCCACGCGGCTGATCCTGCCGGTGGGGCCGGTACGCCAATACCCGATCCTGCTGGAGATCACCCACCGTGAGCGCATCTCTTGGAAGAACGTCTGGGTCTTCCACATGGATGACTACCTGGACTGGCAGTGCCGGCCGGTGCCGCAGGACCATCCCCTGTGCTTCGAGGGGTTCATGCGCCAGCAGTTCTACACCCAGATGGCCGACGACCTGGCCATCCCGGCCGAACAGGTGCTCTTCCCCTCGCCCTTGGCCATGGACCTGCCCCGGCAGCGCATGGACGAGCTGGGCGGCGTCGACACCTGCTACGGCGGCATCGGCGTCCACGGCCACCTGGCCTTCAACGAGCCGCCCATCTCCCGCTACTACGAAGTCTCGTTGGAGGAGTTCCGCCATTCCCGCACCCGCATCGTGCCCATCGAGCCGGAAACGGTGACCATGAACAGCATTCGCAACCTGGGCGGCGACACCACCGTCTTCCCGCCCCTGGGCATCACCCTGGGCATGGGCGAGCTACTGAGCGCCCAGCGCATGCGCTTCTACGCCCCCGGCGGCGAGTGGCAGCGCATGGCCCTGCGCACCGCCTGCCTGGGAGAGGTCTCGGTGCGTTACCCCTGCACCTTACTGCAGGAGCACCCGGACGCGGCCATCATCGCCGACGCTGTGACCGCCGCGCCGCATCCGCCCAGCCTGTGGTAAGGGGCTGAACGGCGGCCGTATCGGCCAGGGACCGCCAACGTCGTACCAGATGACACTGTACAACACAATACGTTCTCCTTTGTAGCATAGAGCTTGCTTGGAGAAAGGAGCGACCACAATGTGCAGAGTAGCATGGGGTCGATTGTTGTCTGTGTTGGGTCTGGCGGCCATGGTGGTAGGCGCCGCTGCGCTCCCGCCGGGCGTGGCCGCCCAAGCCGAGTCCCTGGGCAGCGCGCCCCCCTGGCAAACCGAGGTGGTGGATCCGGTCGGGGGGCGGCTGCCCTCCCTGGCGCTGGACGCCCAGGGCCTGCCGCATATCGCCTACAACCCGCGAGGCAACCTGGTCTACGCCCGGCACGATGGCAACGCCTGGCGCTTTGAGACGGTGGATGACTACCCCGCGGCCGGCTGGTACCCCAGCCTGGCCCTGGACAGCCTGGGCGACCCGCACATCAGCTACTGGTCGGCCAACCGCGACTACCTCATGTACGCCCACCACACCAGCGGCAGTTGGCGCTTCCAGACGGTTCGCACCAACGCCGACCTGGACTGCCGTACGGCCCTGGCCCTGGGCAGCGACCGCCTGCCCCGCGTCCTCTACTCCGACTACAGCGCCCGAGAGATCACCTACGCCCGCCGCGTCGGCGCCGCCTGGGAGTTCGAAACGGTGGCTGCCTTCACCTCTGGCGGAAGCAGCCATTCCTTTGACATGGTGTTGGACGGCGCCGACCGCCCCCACGTCTGCTACTTCGACTACGACCAAGACCACCTCAAGTACGCCACCCGCAGCGGCGGGACCTGGCAGACCGAGACGGTGGACGACGACGTGTTCTACAACGGGCAGCCCTGCTCCATCGCCTTGGATTCCCGGGGCCGCCCCCGCATCGCCTACCGCAACCTGGACCTGCGCTACGCCACCCGCGGCGGCTCCGGTTGGAGCGTGGCGGTGGTCGACACGGCCATGGGCGCGGGCAACAACGCCGCCCTGGCGCTGGACCGAGGCGACCGGCCCCACATCGCCCACACCAACTACGACCGGGAGCTGCTCTACACCTGGTTTGACGGCCTCGATTGGCAGCGAGAGGTGGTGGATACGGCCGCGCAGGCCAGCCGCTACGAAGACGCCTCTCTGGCGCTGGATCGCGCCGGCCGGGCCCGGGTGGCCTACTGGGACCTCGGGGCAGACGATCTGAAGTTCGCCGCCCGGGGCGGAAGCGAGCCGTTCCTGCCGCGGCTCCACCTGCCCCTGACGACGCGGGGATAAGCCCCGCCGCAAGCCGTTTCGGAGGGGAGCCATGGCCCAGATGACCAAGCGACAGCGGCTGCAGGCCACCCTGCGCGGGGAAGAGACCGACCGCGTGCCAGTGGCCCTCTGGCGGCACTGGCCGGGCGACGACCAGAGCGCCGAAGACCTTGCCGCGGCCCACCTGGCCTTCCAGCGGGAGTACGACTTCGACTTTGTGAAAGTCTCGCCGGCCAGCAGCTTCAGCGTGGAAGACTGGGGAGTGGAGACGCACTACCTGGGCAACACCGAGGGCACTCGGGAGTACGTGCGCCGCCCCGTTCAGCGCCCGGCCGACTGGGCCGCCCTACGCCCGCTGGACCCCTGCCAGGGCGCCCTGGGCCGCCAACTGCGCTGCCTGGAGATCCTGCAGGAGGCGCTGGGCCACGACGTGCCGTTCATCCAGACCGTCTTCAGCCCCTTGGCCCAGGCCCGTCACCTGGCCGGCGACGAAACCCTCATGGCCCACCTGCGGCAGCAGCCCCAGGCCCTGCGGGCGGGCCTGGAAACCATCGCCACAAGCACCGTGGGCTTCGTGCAAGAGGTGAGCCGCCGGGGCGCAGCGGGCATCTTCTACGCCGTGCAGGGCGCCAACTACCATCGCCTCTGCCGCGAAGAGTACGCCCACCTGGGCGCACCGCACGACCGTCGGGTGCTGGAGGCGGCCGACGGCCTCTGGCTCAACGTCTTGCACCTGCACGGCCCCCATGTGATGTTCGACCTCTTCACCGACTACCCGGTGGCAGCCATCAACTGGCACGATCGGGAGACGCCGCCCACCCTGGCCGGGGCCCGGCTCCTCACTTCGCGGGCGCTCATCGGCGGCTTGCGCCAGATCGAGACGCTCATGAGGGGTACGCCAGACCAGGTGCGCGCCGAAGCGGCCGACGCCCTGGCCCAGACCGGGGGTCGCCGCTTCATCCTGGGCACCGGCTGCGTTGCCTTCATCGCCTCGCCCACGGGCAACCTGCGCGCCGCCCGCCAAGCGGTGGAAAGGTAGGCCCCATCATGCGCCGGGCGCTGCTGTGGGCCGGGGCGGGGGTCTTCGCTGTGAGCCTGGCCCTGGCAGCCTGCCAAGCCCCCGGCCGGGCAGAGCGACCGCCGGACGAGCGCCGGGCCCTGCCCACACCACAGACAGCCGGGGAGCGTTCGCTGGAGGAGGCGTTGGCCGAGCGGCGCTCGGTGCGGGAGTTCGCGCCGCGCCCGCTCACCGACGCGGAGGTTGGGCAACTGCTGTGGGCGGCGCAGGGGGTCAATCGGCCGGGGGGCTACCGTACCGCGCCCTCAGCCGGCGCGTTCTACCCCCTGGAGCTCTACCTGGTCGACGCGGCGGCCGTCTGGCGGTACAACGTGGCTGAGCACTCCCTGGAACGCTGGGGAGAGAGCGACCGGCGCGCTGCCCTTTGTCAGGCTGCCCTGAACCAGGAAGCTGTGTGCCACGCGCCGGCCGTCTTCGTCTTCACTGCTGTGCCCGAGCGCACCACAGGCAAGTATGGTCAGCGGGGTCTCCAGTACATCTGGCTGGAAGCCGGCCATGCGGCCCAGAACCTGCTGCTGCAGGCGGCGGCCTTAGGGCTGGGGGCGGTGCCTATCGGCGCGTTCCACGACGACGGACTGCTGGCGGCCCTAGCTACGCCGCCGGATCAGATCGCCCTCTACCTCATCGCTGTGGGCCAGCCGCGGCCGTGACCCGCACCCTAGCGGCCGGCCTCGTAGGCCGCACGCAGCCAGGCCAGCACCTCGTCGCCCATGTCCGCCGACGAGGTGAGCGCCACCCGATGCGTAGTGCGCCCGCTGCCGAACCCCGCTGCCGCCTGCAGTCGGCCGGTGGGCGCGACGCCAGGCAGCACGAGACCCAGGTCCAGCCGCCTAGGGGTGCTGGGCTGGAGCAGGGCGAACCGCCGCCCACGGGAGAAGGCGACGTAGCTCTGGCGCGGGGCCAGCTGCACGTCTGGCCCCAGAGCCACGATGGCTGTCGCCAATTGATCGTAGAGAGGGCGGAGGGCGGCCTTGGGGCCACGGTACTGCGCCTCCAACCGTTGGTCAGCGGTGGGGGCAACGTAGTCGGCGGACTTGGCCGCCTCGTCGGCCACCACCTGCGCCTGACCGTGCCCCAGACCGAACTCCGCCTTCAGCCAGGCGATACGGTCCTTGCGCTTCCCGTAGGGCCCCCGCCACACCACCTGCACCCACTCAGCCAGGGATCGGCCGGTCTTGGCCGGCAGGTTCTCTGCGATCTTGGCCCACATCTGTTCTGGGGTCATGGGCATGGGCAGGGCCCCTCCTACCTCGGTTGATGCTAGGCCGTGGGCTGCGTGCGGGCCTTGAGGTGCGTGGCCACCACCGCTGCCGCCATCACCGCTACCGCCGCCGCGGCAACCCAGGCTACCCCGCCCACCAAGGTCGAAGCCGACCAGTGCTTCAGAGCGATGCCGATGAACGCCCACACCAGCACCAGGGCATAGGGCACATCCCGGCGCAGCCAGAGCATCAGTGCGCCCAACACCGTGGCCACCACCAACAGGATGGCCGCCCAGACCTGCGGAGCGATCCCCAAGCCGCCCCAGCCCAAGAAGAAGAGCGTCTGGGACACGTTGGCCACCGTAGCCACACTGATCCACCCCAGGTAAATGCCGAAGGTGGCATGCACCAGCCAGCGCTCGGCTGGAGGCACCGCCACCCGGCTCACCTTCAGGCGCAGGTAGATGGTGATGAGCAGAGCCAGCAAGGCCAGCATCACCGGCACGGTGAGGATGAACTGCTCGTAGTGCCACAGCAGAACCCACAGCGAGTTGGCCGCAGCGCTCAGCGCGTAAGGGATGCCGATACGCCGCAGGCGAGGGTTCTCTCTCTGGCTGGGCAGCGCCTGGTAGACAGTGTAACCGATAAGCGCCAGGTAGATGAGGCCCCAGATGCTGAAAACGTAGCCTGCGGGCACGAAGAAGATGGCGAAGCGATCGGAGATCTCGCCGGTGTTCAGCCCGTTGATGGGCAGAGCGTTGGCCAGGGTGTTGATGACGATGGTCACCACTGTAGCCAACACCACATACAGTTGCCGCCAGGTGTCCTTGTTCATGTTGCGTTGCTCCTTATGATGGGAAGATAGTGGAAGGCGGGCCGCTCCGCTTTCTCAACGCGGAGGGATTGTGTACCTTCTTTCACTTAGAAGCGCAGGAGATGGG
>JAAYZY010000337.1 GCA_012514615.1 Chloroflexota bacterium
GACGCCGGAAGGGCCCATGCGTTGGGCGTGGATCCCGGCCGGCGTCCTGCTGGTGATGGGAGCGCTCATCAGCTTCTCCGCCACTTCGTTGCTCAACCTGGTGGGGCCGCTGGCCCTCATTGTGGGAGGCGTTGTCTTGGTCTGGCAGGCGCTGCGTCGCCGGTAAGGCCAGCGCCGCTCAGCGTGACGGTATGTGCAGTTCTTGAGGAGGGAGTGACATGGAAAGGCGACTGTACCGCAGCCGCAGCGACAAGATGGTGGGTGGCGTGTGTGGCGGGCTGGCGAACTACCTGAACATCGATGTGGTACTGGTGCGGCTCTTCTTCGTCCTGCTGGCCATCGGCGATGGCATCGGCGTGCTGCTCTACCTGATCCTGTGGGTGGTGGTGCCGCCAGAGGGGCTGGAAGATGCGGGTACCCTGGAGGGGCGGGCTCGGGCCGGGGCAGAAGAGATGGCCGAACGGGCGCGGGAGATGGGCAGCGAGCTGCGCCAGAGCGTGGCCCGGCCCAACCCCCAGATAGGCATCTACGTGGGCGCTGGGCTCATCGCCCTGGGGTTCATCTTCCTGCTGGACAACCTGAGCATCCCGTTCTTGTGGTGGTTGAAGTTCGATGTGCTGTGGCCGTTGCTGCTGGTGGGTGGCGGCTTGGTGCTGCTGCTGCGGCGAGCCAAGGGGGCGTAAGATGAGTGAGAGCGTGCGTCGGGGCGGCTTGGTTGGCCCCATTATTCTGATCGCTCTGGGGTTGATCTTCCTGCTGAACAACATCGGCTTGCTGAGCGTCAATCTATGGGATGTGCTCTCCCGCATGTGGCCGGTGCTGCTCATCGCCTGGGGTCTGGATCTCCTCATCGGGCGGCGCTCGGTGTGGGGGTCGGTTCTGGCAGGCGTGCTGATCGTGGCGGTGTTGGTTGGCGGCGTCTGGCTCACCGGGCAAGACCTGGCGCGGGGCGGCAACTGGGCCGCCGACACGGTGCGCCAGCCGGCCGAAGGGCTGGATTCTGCTCGCCTGACTCTGCGTCAGGGCGTGGGTTCGCTGCAGGTTGACGCTGCGCCGGAGGGCGCCGCCCTGGTGGAAGGCTCGATCCAGAAGCTGGGCAACGAGAGGGTGCTGCAGCGGTTCACCGCGGAAGGCAGCAAGGGCGTCTTCGCCCTGGAGAGCCAGGCCAACACGACCTTCATGTCGTACGGCAGACGCAGCGGGCCCACCTGGGACCTGCACCTCTCCCGCGATCTTCCTCTGGACCTGCGTTTCACCCTGGGGGTGGGGGAGGCAGAGCTAGACCTCAACCGCCTGCAGGTTGACCGGGCCACGCTGGAGATGGGCGTGGGCCAGGCCAACGTGCAGTTGCCTGCTCGGGACGGCTTGCGCCTGGAGGTCGGGGGCGCGGTGGGCGCCGTGACCGTGGTGGTGCCCCCGGAGGTGGGGGTGCGGGTGCAGATGCAGGCCGCGCTGGTGAATCGGCAGGTACCGGCGGGCTACCAACGGCAGGGCGACAGCTACACCTCGCCCAACTACGGCCAGGCCGACCAGCAGATCGACGTGGTGCTGCGGATGGCCATCGGGCAGGCTACGGTGCGTCAGGGCGAATGAGGACCCGCCGACATCGGGCCGGTTCCGTGGGATGAAGGGCCGCGCCCGCAGGGACGCGGCCCTTCCCTTGCGCCCCGCGGGCGCGCCTTGAGATTTGCGGGAGCGTTCCTCTCATGCTACAATAGAGGCACCTTGGGGCGTCGCCAAGCGGATAAGGCAGCGGCCTTTGGAGCCGCGATTCGAAGGTTCGAATCCTTCCGCCCCAGTCTGAACCAAGCGTTGTCGGTGGTGGGGAGCACACGCTTCGCCCACAGAGTGGCGTCGAGCCGCCATCAGAATGGTAGTGTTGTCAGTCGGATGGACGAAGGTTCTCCTGATCCCAGTTCCCAACATACAGAAGGGTCACCGGACAGCCGGATAGATGACCGAGGGGCTTCCCCGTGCCGAGGGACAGCTGCCTGGGTCTTTCTTTTTGCCCCGCTGTGCCGAGGCTCTGAGGGGGAGATACGGTGACCCTGAACCCCGA
>JAAYZY010000338.1 GCA_012514615.1 Chloroflexota bacterium
ACGCTCGCCAAGGGCCGCCGCCTCTCGCTGCGCCTGAGCCACCTCTCGCCGCAGCGCCTCAGTGCGGGCCTGCCGTTCTTGCACCCGGCGGGAAAGCGCCGCGGCCTCGCCCTGCAAGCTCTCCAGAATGCGCAGGGTGGCTGCCCGGTCGCTGTGGATCACCTGCACCTGTGCCTGCAGAAGAGCCAGGTTGCGCTCGCCATCCCGCAGGGCGCCCCCTTCCGTCTGTGTCTGCAGTCGACCGATCCGCTCATCCAGGGCGGCTACCGAGGCCTCGGCGGTCTCCAGCTCCCGCTGCGTCTGCTGGCGAATCTGCGCCAGCCCCTTGAGGCGGGCGTCCAGGTCCCGGCGTTGGGTGTGGTGCCACGCCTGCTTCTGCCGCAGCGAATCAAGGCGACCTTGCTGTTCGTTGAGCTGTCCTTGCAGCGACTGGGCCTGGCGGTGCAGATGGCGGGCGCTCTCCTCCAACCGGGCCACCTGAGCCAGGGTCTCTGCCTGCTCAGCCCGCGCCCCCTCCAGCTCATCCCGCGCCGCCTGGATCACCTTCCGCAGGCTCGCCAACTCCTGGGGCAGCCGCCGCCACTCCCCCTCTCTGGCCAAGAGACCACTGCCGCTGCTGCTCTGCGTCCCGCCGGTCACGGCCCCGCTGGAGCGGACGATCTCCCCCTCGGTAGTGACCACCTGGAAGCCCCCCTTCAGGGCGTTGAACACGGCGCGCGCAGCCGGCAGGTCCTTGGCCACCACGGTGTGGTTCAGCAGCAGCTCCACCGCCGGCATGACCCGCCGGTCGGCGGTGACCAGCTCGCTGGCCAAGCCCACCACCCCGGGCAGCGACGGGCACTTCAGGGGCGGCGGCGGGCGCAGGCTGTCCAGCGGCAGGAAGGTGGCCCGGCCGGCCCGCGCCGCTTTCAGGTGGGCGATCCCTTGTTCGGCGTCGGCCCAGGTCTCCACGATGACGTCCTGCAGGCGGCTGCCCAGCGCCGTCTCCACCGCCGTCTCCAACTCAGGCGGCACCACCATCTGGCTGGCCACCGTGCCCACCACCCCTCGAAGGGCAGCCCGCCCCCCGGCGCGAGCTGCCCGCAGCACCGCCCGCACGCCGGGGAAGAGGCCAGCGCCCTCTTGCCGCTCCTGGGTCAGGTCTTCCAGGCGGCGGGCCAGGCGCTCGCCCTGCGCTTCCAGGCCAGAAAGCTGCCCGTGCCCCTTGGCGATGGCCTCCCGCAGCCGCGGGAGGCGCTGGCTGAGGGCCTCCTGTTCCTTCACCAGGGCGGCCTGCTTCGCCTCCGCGTCTTCGCGGGCCTTCTGCAATGCGGCCAGCTTCTCTGCGAACAGCGATTCCTGTTCCGCCAGGTCGGCGGCAGCCTGCCCATGCTGAGCCTGCTGCTCCTGCCACTGCTCGCCCTGGGTGCGCAGCTGAGCCAGGGTCTGCTGTAGTCGGTCCCGTTGGCCGGCCACGCGCCGTAGCTCCCCCTGCACGGCGTGGAGCTCCGCTTCCCACTGGGCGCGCTGGGCCTGCTGAGCCTGCACAGCCTGCCGCGCCTTCTCCACCAGGGCTTGCTGCTCCGCCAGGCGGGCGTCAAGCGCGGCCAGTTCCGCCTGGAGGTCGGCTGAGCGCGCCCCCTGCGCCTGCTGGGTCTGCTCCAGCCGCCGGAGTTCCTGCTCATTCTCCGCGCTCTGGCGCTCGGTCTGCTGGCCGCGCTCCTGCATCACCGCCAGCTGCCGCTGCACCTCCTCCAGGTGACGGTGCAGTTGCCCGCCCCGACCGTGCATGGCGCTTAGCTCCTGGCGCAGCGCCTGCTGGCGGGCCCGTTGCTGGCCCAAGGCCTGCTCCAGCTCGTCTGAGGCGGCCAGGCCATCCTTCCAGGTCCGTTGCGCCGCTTCCAGCCGCTGTCGCGCCGAGCGCAGCCCCTGCTGGCTCTGACGCCAACGGTAGCCGTAGAAGACCTTGAGCAAACCGACCAGCTCTTCTTGCAGGTTGTGGTATTCTTCCGCCTTCTGCGCTTGGCGCTGCAACGAGCGCACCCGCGGCCCCAGCTCTTCCAGAATATCACGGCTGCGCACCAGGTTGGCCTTGGTGGCTTCCA
Source organism: Chloroflexota bacterium (assembly GCA_012514615.1). The sequence continues at coordinate 2,085 of JAAYZY010000338.1, forward strand.
GGCGGGCCACTGCCGCCTTCCGCCGCTCCTGGTAGCCGGTGAGCCCCGCGGCCTCTTCAATCAGCAGGCGGCGCTGTTCTGGCTGCAGGGAAAGGGCCGTATCCACCAGTCCCTGCCCCACCACCGAGTAGGTACGGCGGCTGAGGCCGGCATGGAAGAGGAGGTCGTTGACATCCCGCAGCCGCACGCGGCTGCCGTTGATGTGGTACTCGTTCTCCCCCGACCGATAGGCCCGTCGGGAGATGGTCACCTCGGCATAGTCGATGGGCAGGATGCCGCTCTCGTTCTCGAACGTGAGGGCCACCTCGGCCATGCCCAGTCGGGAGCGGGTCTCACTGCCGGAGTAGATCATGTCTTCGGTGCGTCGGCCCCGCAACAAGCGCAGGCTCTGCTCGCCCAGCACCCACCGGATGGCATCGGCGACGTTGGACTTGCCGCTGCCGTTGGGCCCGATGATGGCGGTGATGCCCGAACCGAACTCGAAGTTGGTGCGGCTGGCAAAGCTCTTGTAGCCAACCATCTCCATGCGCTTCAACCGCAACGGAACCTGGCCGGCCGGCGACGGCTCTGCCCCGGCCATGGGCGGGGCTTCTTCCAGGTCGAGCGTCTCGTCCAGGGTATCGTCTTCCACGGGGAGAGGGCTAGACATGCTTCTCCTGCGGCATGGGGTCGGCCTCAGCGCGGGACAAGGCCGCCAACAGCGTGGGGTGCGACAGCGCGGCCAAGGCAGCCTGCAGGGTCGCCTTCTGCTTGCTGGAACCGCTGCCGCGGCCATAGGGCAGCTCGCCCACCCAGACCTCCACGGTGAACTCCTTGGCGTGGTCCGGCCCAGACTCCTCCACCAGCAGGTAGGCCGGCGTCAGCTGCAGGAGCTGCTGAGTAAGCTCCTGCAGCTGGCTCTTGGGGTCGCGGTCTGCGTTCTCCCGCAGGATGCTGCTCAGGCGAGGCGCGGCCAGGTGTTCAAAGAGCTCCCGCGCCGCCGGCAGGCCCTGGTCCAGGTAGAGCGCGCCCACCAGCGCTTCGAACGCGCCGCAGAGGATCACCGGGCGCTCGCGCCCTCCCGACCTCTCTTCGCCGCGCCCCAGCCGCAGGTGCTCCCCCAGCTCCAGCCCCGCGGCGAAATCTGCCAGTGTCTCCGTGCGCACCAACGCCGCCCGCAGGCTGGTCAGATCCCCTTCTTGCATCTCCGGGTAGTGGGCAAACAGGTAAGCCCCGGCCAAGAAGTCGAGCACGGCGTCGCCCAAGAACTCCAGCCGCTCGTTGTCCATGCCAGCAAGCTCAGGAT
>JAAYZY010000339.1 GCA_012514615.1 Chloroflexota bacterium
AGCGCTTCCTCGCCGCCCCGCCCGAACACGAAAGGATCGCCCCCCTTCAGCCGACAGACCAGAAGCCCACGTCCAGCGCGCTCCACCAACAGCCCGTTGATTTCGTCCTGCGTCATGGTGTGCCGCCCCGGGCTCTTGCCGACGTCCACCAATTCGGCCCCGAGACGCGCCTCCTCCAGCAACGCTGGGTGCGTCAGCCGGTCGTAGACCACCACGTCGGCCGAGCGCAGAGCTTCCAGCGCCCGCCAGGTGATCAGCCCAGGATCGCCTGGGCCGGCCCCCACAATGTACACCATCCCTCTCTGGCTCACCCTTCCTCCAGACAAACCCCGAAATCCCTACCGGTAACCGCGCGGAAGCGCTCCAGTAGCTCACGCCCGGCGCCGTAGGCAAGGGCCAACGCTGTCGTCGCTGGACCTTGCCACTGCCCACGGAGGAGGACCTGGCCATCGGCCATCCCCAGCACGCCCCACAGGCGCAAGGTGTCGTTCTCCAGGCAGGCGTGCGCCCCCACCGGCAAAGCGCAACCGCCGCCCACGGTGTGCAGAAACGCCCGCTCCGTCTCAACCGCCAAGCGAGCAACGGCATCGTCGAGGCCCACCAACCGAGACCGCAGCTCCGCGGCATCCGTGCGGGTCTGCACGGCCAGGGCCCCCTGCCCTGGGGCCGGGACCATTTCGTCCACCGAGAAGCATCGCTGCTGCCCAGCGGCTGCCCCCAGCCGCGCGAGCCCGGCCGCCGCCATGACCACCGCGTCGTACTGCCCCGCAGCCAGTCGGGCCAGGCGAGTGTCCAGGTTACCGCGCAAATCGCGAATGCACAAATCGGACCGCAGGTGCCGAAGCTGCGCGGCCCGCCGCCGGCTGCTCGTTCCCACCACAGCGCCCACCGACAGGTCACTCAGGGCCCCCCCGTCGCGGCTCACCAAGGCATCCCTCGGGTCCTCCCGGGGCGGCACGGCGGCGATCACCAGGCCGGGCGGCGATTCTGTGGGCAGGTCCTTCAGCGAGTGCACCGCCAGATCGATCTCACCGGCAAGCAGGGCCTCCTCGATCTGCTTCACGAACACCCCCTGGCCGCCCACCTGGTGCAGGGGTCGATCGCGCACCTCATCGCCCCGAGTGACGATAACCTGCTCTTCCACCGTGAGGGACGGCCAACGCACTCGCAGTTGCTGGACAACCCAGCGCGTCTGCCAGAGTGCCAGCTTGCTGCCCCGGGTACCCACCACTACCCGCATGAAGACGCCTCCCGCAGGAAGGCATCCAGCCGAGCCGAAAGCTCCCTGCAGACGCCGTCCTCATCGCCAGCCCGAAGCATGGCCAACAGCGGGCCTGCCGAGATCCTCCGCCAGAACGCTTCTCGCCGCTGCACGTCCGGGATCCGTTCCCGCACCTGCCCGCGGAACCGGGCCAGCAAGACGGCCAACTGCTCCACCTCTGGGCCCAAGACGCCCTCCAAGGCCCGCCTGAGCTCCCGGGCCAGGGCCGGGCTAGCGCCTCCGGTGGAGACGGCCACGGTGATCGGCCCCCGTCGCGTCACGGCCGGGGCCACAAAGTCGCAAAGGGCTGGCTGGTCCACCACGTTCACCCAGAGGCCCCGCCGCCGGGCCTCGGCTGCTACCGCTTCGTTCACCGGTTGGTCATCGGTGGCCGCAACCGCCAGGCGCATCCCCTCCAAGTCCTCGGGCCGAAAGCGGCCCTTACGCCACCGCACCTCGCCTCGCCCAACCTCATCGGCCAAGGAGGCGCACAGGGTCGGCGCCACCACGGTCACGTCGGCGCTGCAGAGCAGCAGCCCTGCCGCTTTGCGGGCGGCCACCGCCCCACCCCCAACCACCAGGCACGGTTGGCCGGCCAGGCGCAACATCACCGGGTAGACCAGCTCGGGCCCGTCACCCC
>JAAYZY010000340.1 GCA_012514615.1 Chloroflexota bacterium
CTGCTACCTGCTTCAGGGCAGGGGCAAGGGTTCTGCCATGTCCAGACTGTGCGGCCTGCGCCAGTTGCCGATGGTCTATCGCCTGCGGGATCAGGGGACCCCCCTGCACGTGCGCCAGGCGGTCTTCGGGCTGGGCGCCGCCCTGTGGCCAGCCTTGGCTGGGTCGTTGTCGGGCCCCCACCTGGGGGAAGCGATCTACGTGCTGGAAGGCAACGACAGCGACGACGGTTTTCTGCAGGTGCGGCGGCGCGGCCAGCGGCCGGAGATCGACCTGGTCTACATCGCCCCGCGGCTGGGCTCGTCGCCGGCGCTGGAGGCAACCTGGGAGCAGTTGCTCAGCGGAGCCTGCCTGGCGCTGGGCGCGCAGGGCATGACCAAGGTCTACGCGGGCCTGCCGGAGATCGGGGACGAGGTCGCCATCTTCCGCAAGGCTGGCTTCGCCCTTTACACCCGCGAAGACCTCTTCTGCCTAGAGGCCGGGGCCGCCATCCCGCCGCCGGCGGCCGGCGCGCTGCCCCTGACCGAGCGCACATCGCTGCACGAATGGGGGATACAGCACCTCTACAACGAACTGGTGCCCTGGCTGGTGCAGCAAGCCGAAGGCGGGCTTTGGCCCAACGGCGTCCGCGAGGCCCCTTTCCTGGCGGAGTCTGGCGGCGAGTTCGTGATCCTGGACGACGGCGAGGTGGTGGGCGTCCTTCGGCTCAAGCCTGGGCCCAAGGCCCATTGGCTGGACCTGCTGCTGCACCCGCAGGCGCACCACCGGGCGGGAGCGGCCATCGCCCATGGAGCCGCCCAACTGCAAAGGTCCCTGGACCGGCCGGTCTACTGCGCCGCTCGAGACTACCAAGGCGGCCTGCAGGGCCCGCTGGAGGCCCACGGCTTCCGCCGGGTGGGCAGCCAGGCGTTGCTGGTCAGGCAGCTCGCCGCCTACGTGCGGGTGGAGCGGCCCCTGCCAGTGCATCGCGAGGGGCAGCCAGAAGCGGTGGTCTCTACTGTGCTGCGGTCAGAGCCCTGACCGCATGCAGAAATCGAGGGGAAAACCGAGAACTTGGTCAAGCAGATGGAGATCACGGACGACCTAGAGGCCCTCTTGGCCGTGCTGCCGCCGAGAGTGAAGGCGGCCCTAGAGCGCGCCGATCGAGGAAACGAGCTGCTGGAGATCGTGCTGGACCTGGGCCGCGTGCCCGAAGCGCGCTTCCTGCAGCACGAGCTGATCCTGTATCACGACGAAGTAACGGCAGACGATATCCACTACGTCTTGGAGGGGATCAGCGACTTCGACGCTGACAACCGGGCCGGGATCGCCCGCACCCTGCACCGCATCTCCGCCATCCGCAACCGCCAGGGGCGGGTGGTAGGCCTGACTTGCCGGGTAGGTCGGGCCGTCTACGGTACCATCGACATGATCCGCGACATCATCCAGTCGGGCCGCAGCGTCCTCATCTTGGGCAAGCCTGGCGTGGGGAAGACCACGCTGCTGCGCGACGCGGCCCGGGTGCTTTCGGAAGGGAAGCGGGTGGTAATCGTCGACACCTCCAACGAGATCGGGGGCGATGGCGACATCCCCCACCCGGCCATCGGCCGGGCCCGGCGCATGCAGGTGGCCACCCCCACCCTGCAGCACGAGGTGATGATCGAGGCGGTGGAGAACCACATGCCCGAGGTGATCATCATCGACGAGATCGGCCGGGAACTGGAGGCCGCGGCGGCGCGCACCATCGCCGAGCGCGGCGTGCAGTTGGTGGGCACGGCCCACGGCAACTCGCTGGACAACCTGATGATCAACCCGACCCTGTCGGACCTCATCGGCGGCATCCAGGCGGTCACGCTCAGCGACGAGGAAGCCCGCCGCCGCGGCACGCAGAAGACGGTGCTGGAGCGCAAGGCCCCGCCTACCTTCGAGGTGCTTATCGAGATGCAGAGCTGGGGGCGTTTGGCCATCCATCAGAACGTCTCCACCTCGGTGGACGCCATCCTGCGCGGGCGTCCAATCCCGGCTGAGCTCCGGGTGCGGGAGTCCGACGGCTCCGTGCGCACGGAGGAGATGGAGCTGCCATCGCCGCCCCTGCAGGAAAGGGCCGAAGGGCGGCCGGCCTCGCGTGGCCGTGACCGGGAGCGGGAAAGGGAGGACGAACGAACCCTGCCCACCCTGCGCATCTACGCCTACGGCATCGGCCAGAACCGCCCGCAGCAGGCGGCCCAGAGGCTGCACCTGCCGGTGTTCCTGGCCCGGGAGGTGGAGCAGGCCGACGTGGTGATGACCCTGAAGAACTACTACCGCAAGCGGCCGCAGCCCATCGAAGACGCCGAGGCCCGGGGCGTGCCGATCTACGTGCTGCGTTCCAACACGGTGAACCAGATCGAGAGCTGCCTGGCCGACATCTACGAGTTGCCGCCGGTCAGCGAGACGCGCCAAGAGAACGGCATCTCCGGGGCCATGGTGGAAGCGCAGGAGGCCATCGAGCGGGTGCTCAACGGCCTGCCCATGGTGGAGCTGACGCCCCAGGCGGCCTACGTGCGGCGGCGGCAGCACGAGCTGGCGCGCACCGCTAACCTGGTCTCCTACAGCAAGGGGCGAGAGCCCAACCGCAGGGTGCGCATCTATGCCGAACGGCGAGCGCAGTGAGCCGCCCCGGCCCTACGCCGGTCGCTTCATCACGTTTGAGGGGCCTGAGGGAGCCGGTAAGACCACGCAGTTGCAGCTCCTGAGCGAGTGGCTGCGGGAGCGGGGCCATGACGCCCTGACCACCCGCGAGCCCGGGGGCACCCACATCGGCGACCGCATTCGCGCCATCTTGCTGGATCCGGCCTGCACCGAGATGCTGTCGACGGCTGAGGTGCTGCTCTTCTCGGCAGCCAGGGCGCAGTTGGTGGGGCAGGTCATCCGCCCACACCTGGAAGGGGGCGGGGTTGTCTTGTGCGACCGCTACAGCGACTCGACCCTGGCCTACCAAGGCTACGGCGCAGGCATGGACCGTCAGGCGCTGCGATCCATCACCGCCTTTGCCACCCAGGGGTTGACGCCGGATCTGACCATCCTGCTGGACCTGCCGGTGGCGGAAGGGCTGCGGCGCAAGGCCGCTGGCAGCGACGAAGAGTGGAACCGCATGGAACAGAAGGCCCGCTCCTATCACGAGCGGGTGCGGCAGGGATACAGGCAGTTGGCCGCCGCAGATCCGCGGCGGTGGGCGATGCTCGATGCCACGGCAACCGTTGAGACCATCCAGACAGCCATTCGACAGAGGGTGATGAGGGAGATCGGCGCATGAAACTAATCGTAGCCATCGTAAACAGCGACGACAGCCGAGACCTGGTGGACAGCCTGACCAAAGAGGGCTTTCGGGCCACCGTGATCAGCACCACCGGGGGGTTCCTGCGGGAGGGGAACGCGACGGTTCTGGCGGGCATCGAAGACGGGCGCTTGTCCGACGTGCTGGGGATCATCCGCGAGAACTGCCACACCCGCACACAGTTCGTCAACCCGCTTCCCCCAGTAATGGAACCCGGCGAGCTCTACATGCCCACGCCAGTGGAGGTGCAGGTGGGCGGCGCCACCATCTTCGTGATGAACGTGGAGCGCTTCGACCGCTTCTAGGCCCTGGGCCGTCAGTCCAGAGCGTCGGCTGGCTCGCCGCCTGGCGTCCCCAGATCCGGCAGCGCTTCTTCGATCTGTTCCGGGCTCTGGCCAGCTTCCAGGCGGCCGACCACTTCATGGAACTCCTCGCCCAGGTCTTCGCCGCTGGCGTCGCCCATGCGGCGCATCCAGCGAGCGATGGAGCGGGGATCGTTCTCATCCACGTCGTCCATGCCCGGCTCATCCAGGTCGGCCACGTCGGCGGAGCCGCCCTTCAAGACGGCGACTCGGGAGAACAACCGGCGCAGCGCCGTGCCCCCACAACGCGGGCAGCGGGGCTGGCCATTCTGGGCCTCGCTGTAGCTGCGCCAGAAGAGGCTTACTTTGCGGCGGCAGTCCGCACAGCGGTATTCGTAGATCGGCATGGCCTTTTCCCTCCGCGAAAGATGCTTCGATGACCGAGATTATACCGCGGAAGCGACCGCCGTTCAACCGCCCGGGGGGGGAGCGGCCCAAGCGGCGACGCTTCAGGGGCGCTTCGGTCGGGGGCGACCGCAAGACACAACGACGAAGGTGGGGGAGCCTTGATGACGGCATCCGACCTGTGGGTCACCCAGTTCTATCAGCGAATCCAGCAGCCACCGGCGCTGTTCATCGTCATCTCCGGCCCTTCCGGCGTGGGCAAGACCGCGCTCTTGCGGCGGATGAGGGAGATGGGCGCTCCGCTGCACTTCGTCATCACCGCCACCAGCCGCGCCCCGCGTCCCGGGGAGGTGAACGGCGCAGACTACCACTTCGTCTCGCCGGCGCGCTTCGAGGAGATGATCGCCGACCACGAGCTGCTGGAGCACGCGGTGGTCTACGGCGAGTACAAGGGCATCCCCCGGCGGCAGGTGGAAGAGGCGCTGGCCAGCGGCAGAGATGTCATCGTCAGCTTGGATGTGCAGGGGGCCCATACCATCCGTCAGTTGGCGCCCGGGGCGCTGCTGATCTTCCTCACCGCCGGCAGCGAGGCCGAGCTGACCCAGCGGCTCCAGGGCCGGGCCACCGAAGACCCGGAGGCGCTGGCCCGACGCCTGGCCACCGCCCACGCCGAACTGCAGCGCGCCGACGAGTTCGATTACGTGGTGCTCAACGGAGAAGGGTGTCTGGACCGGGCGGTGGAGCAGGTGCGCTGCATCCTCCAGGCCGAGAAGTGCCGCGTGGACGCCCGCCGGGTGGTTCTTGGCCAGCCTGCCGCCGCCCTGGTCGAGGAGGGTGAAGATGATGCCCAAGGCGCCGTTTGAAGGGGTGCGCCGGTCTCGGATCGCCGGCGCCTGGTACCCGGGGTCTCGAGAGGCGCTGGCGCGGACCGTGGACAACTACCTGCAGGGCGCGGCAAGCCAGCCGTTGCCAGGCGAGACGGTGGCGCTGGTTGCGCCCCACGCCGGCTACATCTATTCTGGGCAGGTAGCTGCCTACGCCTACCGCCAAGTGCAGGGCCGGGAGTTCGAGACGGTGGTGGTGGTGGGCCCCAGCCACCAGCTAGACCTGCGACGCTACGGCGTGACCGCGGTGCGCAGCTACGAGACGCCCCTTGGCCAGGTGGCGCTGGACGTGGACCTGCTCACCGCCCTGGCGGAGGCTGCCGGGCCGGTGGAGTTCCTCCCCGAGGACGGCGAACACTCGCTGGAGATCCAACTGCCGTTCCTGCAGCGGGCGGTGGGGTCTTTCCGCCTGGCCCCGGTGATGATGGGCGATCAGTCGCTGGCGGCCTGTCAGGAGCTGGGCCAGACCCTGGGTCGGCTGTTGGCCGGCCGCTCGGCCCTGCTCGTGGCCAGCAGCGACCTCTCCCACTACCACACCTACCAGCGGGCCAACACCCTGGATCACCGCGTGGCAGAACGGCTGGAGGCGTTCGACGCGTTGGGGCTGGCCAACGTGCTCGTGCAGGGCAAGGCTGAAGCGTGCGGCGGCGGCCCGATCATCGCTGTGATGCTGGCGGCCCAGGCCCTGGGCGCAGATGCCGCCCAAGTGCTGCGTTACGCCAACTCCGGCGACGTGACCGGCGACCACGCCCATGTGGTTGGCTACCTCGCCGCCGCCCTGTACCGACGTGGGTCGGCGGCGTAAGCCGCCGGCGAGGACGCTGTGAGCATCCCCCTCTACGCCCAGGTGGTGGTCAATCGCCCCATCGGGCAGCCCACCGCTCCAGACGAGAGCGGGAGCTTCACCTACGCCGCGCCCCAGCGGCTGGCCGCCCAGTTGCAGCCTGGCCAGTTGGTGCATGTCCCCTTTGGGGAGGTGCGGTTGGTGGGCGTGGTGATGAGCCTCTCCCCTGTCCCACCATCGTCGCCGCTGGCCCTCCGGGAGATCGAAGCGATCTTGGACCCCCGGCCCGTGCTCTCGGCGCACCACCTCCAGCTGGCCGCCTGGCTGGCCCAAGAGTACCTGGCCCCCCTGGCCCGCTGCGTGGCGGTCATGCTGCCGCCGGGCGTCTTCCCGCCGCCTCGGGTCCTCTTGCGGGCCGCGCCCCTGGCCCAAGGCCAGCCCGACGAGCAGACCTTGAAGCCGGCAGAGAGGGAGCTGCTAGCCCTGCTGCGGACCAAGGGCACGCTCTCCCTGAGCGGGCTGAGGAGAGCGGCCCCCTGGCCTTGGCCGGCCACCGTCCGCCGGGTGGGGCGGCTGGCGCGGCTGGGGTTGGTGGAGCGCCTTCCGGCCGACACCCTGCCTCGCCTGCGCACCCAACAGGCCGAGCAGGTAGCCCTGGCCCTGCCGTGGGAGGCGGCTGCGGCCGGTCTGCTGCGTCTGGGCCGAGACACCGCCGCCGCCCGCCTGCTGGAGGCCCTGCTGCGCCACCCCGACCCCCTCCCGGACGCCGCGGCCTTGCTGCGGCAGGCCAGCGCCGATCGAGCCGCCTTCCACGCCCTGGAGGAACGAGGCTGGGCTCGCTTCCTGCCGGCGCGGGGCTGGGCGGAGCTGGCCGTCCCCCCCTCCCAGGCCGCCGTTGAGGCGTCGCCCCGAGCGCCGCGGCAGGCCGAGGCCCTGCGTCTGTTGGTGGAGGCCGGCGGCCGGGCCGAGCTGGCCACGCTGGCCCAGGCCGGGGCAGAACGCGCCGCCTACCGCGCCCTGCAGCAGAAAGGGCTGGTGCGCCTGGCCGAGGAGCCAGCCCTGGCCACACGCCTGGTGGAAGGCGAGGCTGGCCTGGACGCCCTGGCGGAGCTGCGCGGCCTGACTCGCCATCTGGCGGTGCTGCGGGTCCTGCGGGACGAGGGCAAGCCGGTCTGGATCGGCTGGGTCTACGCCCAGACGCCCGCCCACCGCAGCACCTTGCGCGCCCTGCAGGAAGCCGGCTTGGTAACGCTGCAGAGCCAAGACGCGCCCCGCGACCCCCTGGCCGGCCAGCGCTTCCCAGCCGATCCTGCCCCCACCCTCACCGCCGACCAAGAGGCCGCCTGGCGGGAGGTGCGTCAGGGGGGCGCGCCGGTCTACCTGCTGCACGGCGTCACCGGCTCAGGCAAGACGGAGATCTACCTGCGGGCGCTGGCGGCTGCCCTGGGGCAGGGCCGTCAGGCCCTGGTGCTGGTACCGGAGATCGCCCTCACCCCCCAGACGATCCGCCGCTTCGCCGGGCGGTTCCCTGGCCGAGTCACCACGCTGCACAGCGGCCTTTCGCAGGGCGAGCGCCACGACCAGTGGCAGCGCATCCGCGCCGGCCAGGTGGACGTGGTCATCGGGCCGCGCTCAGCGCTCTTCGCCCCCTTGCCCCGGCTGGGGCTCATTGTCCTGGACGAGGAGCACGAACCGTCGTACAAGGAGCCGCGCCCACCGCACTACCACGCCCGGGAAGCGGCCCTGCGCCTGGCCCAGTTGGTGGGGGCCACGGTGATCTTGGGCAGCGCCACCCCCTCCGTGGAGAGCTACCGACAGGCCCAGGCCGGGCAGTACCGGTTGCTGACGCTGCCCAGACGCATCTTTCGCTCGGCTGCCCCCGGCGGCGCAGCGGCATCGGCCCCTCTGCCGCCGGTGCAGGTGGTGGATATGCGCGCCGAACTCAAGGCCGGCAACCGCAGCATCTTCAGCCGCGCCCTGCAGGCCGGTCTGGACGGGGCCCTGGCCCAGGGGCAGCAGGCCATCCTCTTCCTCAACCGCCGCGGCAGCGCCACCTTCGTTCTCTGCCGAGACTGCGGCCACGTGCTGAGCTGCCCCCGTTGCGAGCTGCCGCTCACCTACCACCGGGCCGGCGAAGCCTTGCGCTGCCACCACTGCGGTTACAGCGCGCCGCCGGCGGCGCGCTGCCCAGCCTGCAGCAGCCGCCGCGTGCGCTATTTCGGCGCCGGCACCGAAGCGGTGGAGCAGGCGGTGCTGGAGCGCTGGCCCCAGGCCCGGGTGCTGCGCTGGGACCAAGACACCACGCGCCCGCGGGGCGCCCACGAAGAGATCATGAGCCGCTTCGCCAACGGGGAGGCCGACATCCTGGTGGGCACGCAGATGCTGGCCAAGGGTCTGGACCTGCCCCGGGTGACCCTGGTGGGGGCCATCGCCGCCGACACGGCGCTGCACCTGCCGGACTTCCGCTCCGGCGAGCGCACCTTTCAACTGCTGACTCAGGTAGCCGGGCGAGCCGGGCGCAGCGCCTTGGGCGGCCAGGCCATCATCCAGACCTACGCCCCAGAGCATCCGGCCATCCAGGCGGCCAGCCGCCACGACTTCGCCGGCTTCTACCAGGCCGAGATCGCGTTTCGCCGCCGCCTGAGCTACCCGCCGTTCACCCGGCTGGTGCGGCTGCTCTTCACCCACGGGCGCTGGGCCGCCTGCCAGGAAGAGACGGCGCAGGTGGCTGCCTGGATGGAGGCGCGGCTGGCCGACCTGGGCCTGCCTGGCTCAGCTCTCATGGGGCCAGCGCCCTGCTTCTACCAGCGGGAGCGCGGCCTCTTCCGCTGGCACTTGCTGGTGCGAGCCGCCGACCCGCTGCAGGTGGTGCGGGGCGCGCCGCTGCGGGCGGGTTGGCGAGTGGAGGTCGACCCGCTGGAGCTTCTGTGACGAACGTGCCATTCCACGTAACTTGAGGAGCAACCGACCATGACCGTACGCGCTGCCGTACAAGCGGTAGACATCACTCCCGCTCTGGGCTGCCCTGTGCAGGGGTGGGATTACCCCCGCCAAGCCCGGGAAATGCCCCTGCCCCTCACCGGCAAGGTGCTACTGCTGGACGATGGCCAGCGGCAGGCCGGCTTGGTGACGCTGGACCTCTTCGGCCTGGAAGCGCCCTGGGTGGCCCGCCTGCGTCAGCGGCTGGCCCGGGCCACCGGCATCTCCCCTGCCCTGTGGATGATCGCCGCGAGCCACACCCACTCTGCGCCGGTGACCACCAGCCTGGCCCTGCCGGCCGGCAGCACGCCAGACGCCATGTACCTGCAGTGGGTGGGGCAAGCCCTGGCCGGGGCAGCGCAGCGGGCTCAGCAGGCGCTGGAGCCGGTGCGGCTGGGCTGGGGGGCTGGCCAGGTGCGCTTCCCCATGAACCGACGCCACGTCATCTGTGGCCAAGTGGCTTGGCCGCCCATGGCTAACCCGGAAGGGCCAGTCGATCGGGAGGTAGGCGTGGTGCGGCTGGAGCGGGAGGACGGCCGCCCGTTGGCCCTGCTTATGAACTGCGCCTGCCACGCCAGCATCCTGGGCAATGCCCACGCGGTGCACCCCGACTACCCCGGGGTGGCCCAGGCGCAGGTACAGGCGGCCCTGGGCGGCGACGCCGCGGCCATGTTCCTGCTGGGCTGCTGCGGCAACGTGCGCACCAACTTCACCGAGCCGTCTGGCCGCTTCGACTGGCGCGCCGGCGCCGCCGAAGCGGCCACAGCCGGCGAGGAGCTGGCGGCAGAGGCGCTGCGGGTGTGGGAGAGGATCGTCGCCAAGCCGGTCGAGCAGTTGGCCGTAGCCGAGGCGCACCGCACGCTGTCCTTCCGGCCCGGCTTGCCTGAACCGCTGCCCCGGGTGGAGGCGGAGTTCCAGGGGCTGCGGGCCGGGCCTTTGCTGGCGCTCTCAGTGCCGGCAGAGGTCTTCGCCGAGATCGGCCTGGCGGTGAAGGCCGGCCTGAGCCAAGCGCCGCTGCTGGCCACCTGCACCAACGGCTTCGTGGGCTACGTCCCCACCGCCGAGGCGATCCCCTTGGGCGGCTACGAAGTCCACGGCTGGCCCCAGTGGTGGGGCTACCCGGGCGCGTTCCACCCGGCCACCGGCGATCTGTTCCGCGAGGCGATGCTGGAAGTGGCGGCGGCGTTGGGCGCAGCCAGGGAAGGCTAGAGCCCCAGGGCGGCGGCGGTCAGCTCGTGGGCCGGGGCGCGGAACTGGCCCCACTCCCGCCAGGGCCGCGGTAGGGTGCGCAGTTGGCTGGCCACGGCGCGCAGCTCAGCCAGCGGCACGGCGCGGAAGTCGGTGATCTGCTCGTGGGCATCGTGGCACTGGGGCGCGCCGCACGCTTGCGGCTGCAGGAGGAAGACCCAAGAGGCGAAAACGAAGCTCTCGACGCCGTGGCGCACTCGATATTCGATGAGCCCCACCAGGCGCTCCGCTTCGGCCAGCAGCCCCATCTCTTCCCACATCTCCCGGCGCATCGCCTCTTCCACCGGCTCGCCGCGGTGGACGCCGCCGCTGGGCAGGCGGTAGACCCCGGCCGGGTAGAACGCTTTGGTGTGCAGCAACACCTGTCCGGGGGATGGGCACAGGGCCAGTACCACCTAGGCCTGCCGGCCCTTGCGGTAGGGCAGCAGGGCAGCATGGTCATCTTGCGCCACCCCATCCTCCAGGTGTACCACCTGGTGCGGGAACGGCCCGTAGGTCACCCGCAGGCGCTCCAGCTCTTGGGCAGAGAAAGGGGTCATGCCGGTTTCCCTCCGCCGGCCCCCCCGTTGCGGCGCTGGGCGCGCCCGCGCCACCAGAGCACCCCACCCGGCAAGCTGGAGAGGTAGATGAGGAGCTGCACCAGCAGAGAGAGGGAGATGGCGACCTTGCTGGGGATGGCCCCGGCCAAGGTGGAGTAGAACAGGTCGTAGGCCCCCTGGTTCACGCCCAACCCGCCCACCGAAGGGATGACGATGGGGGCAAAGGCGATCATGGGGTTGAAGAGGAAGATGTGTTTGAGGGAGAGAGCGCTGCCCAAGGCTTGGGCCAGCAGCCAGTTGACCATGTTGGCGATGGCCAACACCCCCAGGGAGATGCCGAACGCCTTCAGCAGGCCCAGCGGCCGGTCGCGGAACGGCTGTATCGCCTCGGAGAGGCGGTGGTAGATGGGCGCCAGCTTGGAGAGCAGCGGCAGGGCGAAGAGCCGCTCCACCAGGCGGCGCAGCCGCCGGCTCAGCAGGGCAGCGAAGAGCAGCACAAAGGCCCCAAACGCCGCCCAAACTACCCAGATGACCGCCAGCAGGGCCGGCCGGCCTTCGATCCAGCCCAAGACCACCCCCAAGCTCATCACCGCCGCGGCGGTGCTGTAGGCCAGCAAGCCCACCAGCTTATCCACCAAGACGGAGATGGCCGCCTCGGCCGTGTGCTCGGTGTGGCGAGCCAGGCTGTAGCCCCGCACCACGTCGGCGGCCACCAGCGGCAGCAGGAAGTTGCCGAAGAACAGCCCCACGAAGGTGTAGTGCCACAGCGCGGTCAACGGCACCTCAATCCTCTGCAGCCGCAGGAGCAGACGCCACTTGGTGGCGCTGACGCACACGGCCACAAAATAGAGCGCCAGGGCCAGCAGCGCCAGCCACAGGTTGGCCTGGGCCAGAACTTGGGCCACCGTCCTCACGTCCACCTTGAAGCCGAAGAGGTAAGTGATC
>JAAYZY010000341.1 GCA_012514615.1 Chloroflexota bacterium
AAGGGGGAGCGCGCTTCCCAGGCGGCGTTGCGAGAGGTGGAGGAAGAGACCGGCTATCGCTGCCGCATCCTGCACGAGCTGCCCAAATCCAACTACTGGTTTCGCTGGGAAGGGCAACTGGTGCGGAAGACGGTGCGCTGGTTCCTGATGGAGCCGGTGGCGAAGACAGGGGAGCATGACCACGAGGTGGAGACCGCGACTTGGGTCTCTTTGGACGAGGCACATGCCCGCCTGACGCACCCTTCCGACCGGGACCTGGTGCACTTGGTGCAGAGGGGGGCTTGTGGAGGGCCGGAGCGGCCAACGCTGCGGCGCGGCAAGGTGGGCGCCCGCCCGCGCCGGCGAGAGCCGGGCGGCCTGGCCCCCCTGTCTGCGCTTGGGCCGGACGCGCCGAGGGACTGCCGAAATGAGGCTCAGGAGCGAGGCAATGCAACTGGATCGAAGAGGTAACTCGTCGGAGGGACCAACGCCGACGGCGCAGACCCCGAAGGCGGGCAAGTGGGCCCTGGGGATTCTGGGGCTCTTGGCGCTGCTGTCGGTGGTCTCCATTGGGGTGACAGTGGCCAACTACATCGAGGGCACACAGGCCGCCAGCCACATCCGCCTGCGCCTGAGCGATCTGCGGGTGCATGAGGGCACGGCCCCCCAGATGACCGTGACCTACGAGGTGAGCAACAACTCGGCGTTGCAGTTCCGCCTGCAGGACCTGCACTTCAGCATCTACCTGAACGGCAACTTCATGGGCAGCAACTACACGCCGTTCTACGAGCTGGTACTGGGGCCCAACCAGACCGAGACCATGGAGTTCGTCATCCCCCTGCGGCCGTTCTACCTGCAGCACCTGGAGCGAGCCCGCGCTGAAGACAAGTTCTCGTGGTATGCCCGCGGGCGGTTCCGCCTGCTGCTACCCTACCGCGACCGCGAGCTGTGGCTCAACATCCGCGAGTACAAGGAGGGGCTCGGTGAATAGTACTGTGCGCGCACTCCTGTTGACCTTGTTCTGTGGGATCATCTGGGGCAACTGCGCCATGTCTGAATCGTCCACCTTTGGCAGCTTCGCCCCTGTGCGCATGACCAGCGACTGGCTCTACGTTGCGGCGCTTGGATGCAGCATCGCCCTTGGGCTCTTCATCTCCGATGCCCGGACGATCTTCTACTCTGTGGTGGGCGCTTCAGTCATCACCGCGCTGGTCTTCACCGGTGGTCTGCTGGCTTCGGCCATGGCCATGGGCACTTCCACACTAGACCTGCTGCTGCTGTTCGCCTTCCAGCAGTCGGCGCCGCGGGTGATGATGACGTCGGTGCTGGGGCTTGTGGCCGCGTTTGTGGCGGCTGTCGTGCGCATCAACTTCAACCTCTTCCCCGATATGGAATAGCGTCAGCCGGCCGACGAGGACTGCCCACCACCTGCTGTGGAGCGAGTGGTGGGCACTTCTTTACGAAAGGCATACTGCGACTTGATGAGGCAGTAGCCCAGCCGCTGGTAGAAGCGGTGCGCCTCCCGGCGAACGGTGTTGGAGCGGAGGTAAACGACCGGCAACCCCTGGTCGCAGGCCCACGCCTCCACCTGCTCTATGAGCAGCCGACCGATGCCGCGGCCCCGCTGGTTGTCGGCCACGACCAGCCCGCCTACCTCCGCCATGCTCCCCGCCTCCAGCACGTGGGAAGCGAAGGCGTGCACCCAGCCGACCACAGCGCTCCCAGCTTGAGCTACGAAGACGGCGTGGTCGGGCCGGGCCAGCAGGTCTTCCAGGCGCGGCTGCAGTCCCGCGGCTGTGGTGGGGTAGCCCAGTTGGCCGCAGAGGGCAGCCACGGCTGGGGCGTCTTCTGGGGTCGCCCGACGCACCGTCGGGGCCTCGGGCGTTGGCTCAGGCCGCCAGGCGGTCATTGGGCGATGGGCTGGCGCAGGACGGTGCGCAGCCGCTCCGGCGGGGTGCGACGGGGATCGCCCAGATAGATCTCGTGATGGGCGCCCCTGAACTGGTAGCCGTTCTCCTGGATGAAGTGGTGCAGCCTGTCGATGGTAGGCCCCTCAGTGGCGTAGGGGCCCATGTGCAGGATCTGGGCTGCCAGCCCTTCTTCGAACGGCTGGAAGCGCAGCTTGGGCAGCGCCGGCGGTTTCTTCTTGCGGCTGAGCTCCTGGCGGGCTTGGTCGAACATGGCCGGCGTGATCCAATCGGGCTGCAGGACGAGCAGGGTCCAACGCCAGTCCGCCTTGCTGCCCCAGCGGAACACCGCCATGTCGTCGGCCCACCACAGCCCTTCCAGGGGCAAGACGGTGTAGTCCCGCTCCTCCTGCTGCTTGCTCATGAACTTCAGCGTGTAGCTCATCCCCATGAGCGCTTCCGTTGCCTGCCCGAAAGGGACGCTGCTATTGGGGTCGCCTTCCCCGTCCACCATGAGAGCGTTCATGGTGGGCACCTGCACCACGTTCACCTCGTGGGCCGAAGGGCTGTAGAGGTGCTTCAACTCTTTCTTCAGGTCCACCTTCTGCATGTCGGCCTCCTCTGCTCTATGGCTCCGCCCCCAGCGCCGTTGCGGGCCTTCTGCAACCTATGATACTGTGCCTGCCGCCCGTTGTCAACGGCCCTGCCCGGCCCCGTGGCGTTGTCGCCGATGCGGGGGGCGCTCTTTGCCCAAACGGGGCTCTTGCAGTAAAGTGGGGCGGCACAACCCACCTGCTGAGGAGCTACTGTGCGCCCCCAACTCGACGCCAAAGTCATCGCCGCTCTCGTAGCCACCGTGCTCCCCTGGGCCTCGGCTTTCGCTGGCATCCGCGTGGCCCTGGATTCCTACAACCCGTTCCATCTGGGGTTGCTCCGTTTCCTCATCGCCTCCGCGGCCCTGCTGCTCTACGCCCTGGCCACCAAGATGCCCTGGCCGCCTCGCCGAGACCTGCCAGCCTTCGCCCTGTCGGGCTTGCTGGGGATCACCTTCTACCATCTGGCCCTGAACTACGGCCAGCTCACGGTGACCGCCGGCTCCGCTGGCCTGCTCATCGGCTCCAGCCCGGTATGGACGGCGCTGCTGGCCCGCCTTGTCTTGGGCGAGCGGCTGCGCCCTTGGGGCTGGCTGGGGATCGCCCTGGGGTTCGGCGGCGTCATCCTCATCACCCTGGGGGAGGGCAAGGCGGTTGGGGTGGAGCCGGGAGCGCTGCTCATCCTGCTGTCGGCCGTCAGCATGAGCGTGTTTGTGGTCTTCCAGAAGCCGTACCTGCGCACCTACGGGGCGCTGCGCTTCACCACCTACACCATCTGGGCCGGCACCCTGCTCATGCTGCCCCTGGCGGGCGGGCTGGTGGACGCGGTGCGCGCGGCCCCCCTGGGGGGCACCCTGGCGGTGGCCTACCTGGGCCTCTTCCCGGCGGCGCTCTCTTACGTGACCTATGCCTACATCCTATCCCGCAACCCGGCCTCGGTGACCGCCACCTTCATGTACGCGGTGCCTGCCCTGAGCCTGCTGGCGGCCTGGGCCTGGCTGGGCGAGGTGCCCACCGCGCTGGCCCTGCTGGGCGGCTGCCTGTGCATCGGCGGGGTGGTGGTGGTGAACACGCTGGGGCGGGCGACCCCACCGGCCTGACCCGACGTACCCGCACTGCGCCACTTCAGCCCCCAGGCCATCGGCTTGGGGGCTTTCGTTCTGCCTGCGGGCCGGTGCGGTCAATCCACCAGAAGGACCCAACCCTTGTAGAGGAAGATGCTGTCGGCGACGCTGTTGAAGTGCAGATAGACGCTGATGTTCAGGGCCTGCTTCCACACCGGTGGGTTGAAGGGCACGGCGACGCAGTGGTAGTTGTTGTCGGCGGGCCAGGCAATGGTCTGGATGCGGAAGCGGGTGTCGTTGTCCCAGAAGTGGATCGGGGTGGGTGTCGTGACGACGCCGTTGCTGGACTTGGCGCAGAACTCCACCTGGCTGATCTTCTGCGCCGTGCCGTTCAACTGGGTGAGCAGAGGGATGCCCAGGTGTACCCAATGGCCACCCACGGCTTTCTTCCGCAGCTGCATGCCGAAGCCATAGGGTCGGAAGGGGCTCCACTGGTTGGGGATCTCGGGTTTCCACTGAGTGCCCGAGACGGCTACGTGGGTCCGGCCAGGGCCCTCACCGGCATCGAGGCTGTCGCTAAGGTAGGTGTCGGGGCTTGGTGGGGGGGCGTCTCTGGGGTG
>JAAYZY010000342.1 GCA_012514615.1 Chloroflexota bacterium
GAAGAGCAGCACCAGGTCGGCAAAGGGGCCGTTGGTGATGAAGTGCTTGCTGCCGTTGATGACGTAGTCATCGCCGTTGCGGACGGCGATGGTCTGTTGGGCGGCCGCGTCGGAGCCGGCCCCCGGCTCGGTAAGGGCAAAGGCCCCGATGGCTTCGCCCCGGGCTGCCGGGCGCAAGAAGCGCACCTTCTGCTCCTTACTCCCGAAGACGCTCAGGGTGTAGTTGCACAGCGAGTTCTGCACGGCCATGACCACCGCGGTGGACGCGCAAGCCTTGGCGATCTCTTCGATAGCCAGGACGTACGACACCGTATCTGCGCCGCCGCCATCGTATTCCTCCGGCGCGGTGAGCCCCAAGAAACCCAGTTGGCCCATCTTGCGGAGGTTGTCAAACGGCACCTCGCCCCGCTCGTCCATCTGGGCGGCGATGGGGGCCACCTCCTTCTCGGCGAAGCGGCGAGCGGTCTCTTGCACCATCCTCTGTTCTTCGGTGAGCTTCAGATCCACGACAACGCCTCCTCTCCCAATGGGCTGCTCACAGCCGTGCCAGACCGCTGCCGGTGCGGTTGCACCTCAGGCGGCGGGATACTCGTAGAAGCCGCGCCCGCTCTTGCGCCCCAAGTGGCCCGCGGCCACCATCTTGCGCAGCAGGGGGCAGGGGCGATACTTGGAGTCGCCCAGGTCGCGATGCAGCACCTCCATGATGAACAGGCAGACGTCCAGGCCGATGAGATCGGCCAGGGCCAGCGGACCCATGGGGTGGTTCATGCCCAGCTTCATCACCGTGTCGATGGCCTCGGCCTCGGCTACCCCTTCCATCAGGCAGTAGACCGCCTCGTTGATCATGGGCAGGAGGATGCGGTTGGAGACGAACCCTGGGTAGTCGTTCACCAAGACCGGCGTCTTGCCCAGCCTGAGCGCGAGCTCCCGCACCAGGTGCACCGTCTCGTCCGAGGTGGCCAAGCCCCGCACCAACTCCACCAGGGCCATGAGGGGCACCGGGTTCATGAAGTGCATGCCTATGACCCGAGCCGGGCGTTGGGTGGCGGCGGCGATGGCGGTGAGGGAGATGGACGATGTGTTGCTGGCCAGAGCCACCCCCGGCCGGACCACCTGGTCCAGCTCGGCGAAGATGCGCTGCTTCAGGGGCAGGTCTTCGATGGCCGCCTCCACCACGAAATCGGCGTCGGCGAGACCGTGCACCTCCAGCGTGGTGTGGAGGCGCTCCAGGGTGGCTGTGGCGGCTGCGGGGTCGAGCTTGCCTTTGGCGGCCAGCTTGTCCACGGAACGACGTATGGCGCCCAGGCCCCGATCCAGAGCTTCTTGGACCACGTCCATGACGATCACTTGGCAGCCGGCCTGGGCAAACACCTGGGCGATGCCGCTGCCCATGGTGCCGGCGCCAACGACTCCCACGGTGCGCACTGCCTCTGCTTCCATGCCCCAACCTCCTTGTGTGCTGGCCACGGACCACCGGGCAAGGTCGATAGACTCCATTCCTCCCCAGCCTATAGTATAGCAGACTTCGGAGAATAAAGCGAAACCGAGATGGCGCGCGGGTAACCGGGAGTCAGGGGGTGGCGCGGGCCCACACCGGGCTGGTGTAGGCGCTGTCGCCATCGAGCTGCCGGGCGAGGACGTAGTAGGCGTGGCCGGGCGCGGCCGGAACCCGCACTCGCCACTTGCCGTGTGCCTGGCCCACAAAGCGTTTCTGGGCCAGGGCTGTGCCCCCATCGTACAGCGTGAGGTCCACCACCTCGGCGTCCGGATCGTGGAAGGTGATCAGGAAGCGCAGGTTCTCGCCGCCCACGTGGCTGCCCATCCACTGACCGTTGGCCCGCAGGGTCAGGGTCAGGTTGGGGTCTTCGGTGGCGAAGACCCGCCGTCGGCGCAGGGCCTGCAGCGCTTGGCTGGGAGCCAGGCGGGGGGCCACCAGGCCGGTGCGGTGGCGCGTGCTGGCGCCCCAGGCGGCCGTGGCCGTGTGGCTGTTGTTGGCCGGGGCCACGCGCCAGCCGGCGGCCAGGGCCTTGACGAAGCTGGAACCGTAGGTGCGGTAACCGCTGGCCGCGCCGGCCCCGACCTCCAGCATCTGCACCCGGCCATCGGCCGCGGCGTCGTAGGTGTAGCTGAGGTAGCCGGCCGCGGCAGGCCGAGAGAAGCCGGCCACGGCGCCGGGCCGCGCCGCCAACCAGGCGTAGAACGGGCCCAGGCGGTCGTCCGGCGTGTCTTGGCCGGCCAGGTAGTCGCTGGAGCCGAGAACGCTGAATCGCCCCAAGGGATGGACGAACTCGAAGCCCCGCAGGGCCACAAAGGCTCCCTCTTCCGTCGCGGCCTTGGCGGCGCGGCGCAGGGCGGCCCAGCGGGTCGGCGTCAGGTCGTGGGCGTGGTCGGCCAGGGCCAGGAAGTGCAATCCGTTGGCCCGGGCCACGGCGAACGCGTAGTCTGGCGGCCCGGCCCCGTCGGAGAAAGCGGTGTAGGCATGCAGGTCGCCCAGGTAGGCGTAGTAGGGGCCGGCAACGTGCACCGCCGTGGGCGGAGGGGCCGGGGTGGGGGGGAGGGTCAACTGGCCCGGGTTGGGGGCTTGGGCTACCCAGTCGAGGCAGAGGTCGCCGCTGGCGGCTGCGCCCACCCGCTGCATGGAGCGGGGCGCAGCGGCGTTGAACGTCCCCACCAACCCCAGGCTGGCCCGCTGGCCCTGGCCGTAGGCCACCGCGCTGACCACATCGTCGGCCGGACCCAGCAGCAGCACTTCGTCGCCGCCGTTGGCGAGGGCCCACGAGCCCCCGCTCCAGGCGCGGTAGGGGGCCAGGCGCGGCGCCGGCCCGGCCTCGCCGCGGAACTGGAAGTCGGGCCAGCGGCCGAAGCGGCGGAAGAACGCTTGGGCCTCCCGGGCTACCACCACCACCTGCCCCGGCTCTAGCCGCGCCGCCTCGGGGAAGAGGTACATCCCCTCGCCGCCATCCAGCGAGCGGGTCTCTTCGTCGCCCACCTTGTAGCCGGCCAGGCTCACCGCCTGTGCCAGCGGGTTCCAGATCTCTACGAACTCGTCGCCTTCGCCGTCTTCTGTGCCGTCAGCCAGCACCTCGCTGATGAGGAGGGGGTAGGAGACGAGGGGGGTGGGCGATGGCGTGGCGGTGGCGGTGTCGGTTGGGGTGGGCGAAGACTGGGGCGTGGGCGTTTCGGTGGGGGTGGCCGTGTCCGTCGCCGTGGGCGTGGCCGTGGCGGTAGGGGTTGGCGTGGCCGGCAGGTTCGGCCCCCCGGGCGAAGGCGGGTACTGGTCGGTCCAGAACCCAGCGCCGTCCTCGCTGCGGCAGAAGGAACGGTCGGCGAGCGTCTCCGTATAGCGGTAGACATCGGCCTCGCTGCCATCGGGCCACAGCAGGCGCACGACATCGGCGTCGTTGTTCAGGGCCACGCCAGTGAGGGAGCGGAACAGCAGCAGGAAGCCGCCCGGCTCCAGCCGCGCCCCGGTCGGGAAGCGGTAGGGAGTGGAGCCGCCGACGCTGTCGTCCAAGAGCCAATCGGTCAGGTCCACGGCTGTGGGACCCCCGTTGAACAGCTCCACCCACTCGTCGTCGGGGCCGGCGACGCCGTCGCCGTTCCAGTCGACCGCCGACGGGGCGGGTAGGAACTCGTTGAGGCGGACCGTCTGGGGGAAAGGCGTGGTGGCGCCGGTGGGGGTGGGGGGCGGCTGCAGGGTGAAACTCAGGTCGTCGAACAGCGGCAGGCGGGCTGGCTCTTCGTTGAGCAGGTAGGCGCAGGCCTGCACCCGGGCCACGGCGCTGCCCGCAGGCCCAGAACGCGTCCCGGTGGTCATGGGGCGGAAGGCCGAGTCGGCCCCGCTGAGCCGCACCTCGTCGGTGCGCAGGGCTTGCCCAGCGCTGCTTCGCCACTGGATCTGCAGGCTCACCCACCCGACCTGGGCGTCGTCCAGGCGGGCCCAGCCGCTGAGCGCGTAGGAAGCGCCGGCCAAGAGGCTCACATCTTGGATGATGCAGGCGACGCCGCGGGCCTGGTTCAGGGTCACGCTGGCGGCGCGGGCGCCGCTGTGCACCGGCGACGAGACCACGCCGAACACCGCGGCGGCCGGCCAGGCCGACCACCCTTGGGCGCCCCGCTCGAAGCCGGGGTTGACCAAGAGCTGGCTGAGGGCTGCGGACGGCGACCCGGCCAGAGCCAGAAGCAGGGCAGCCACCGCCACTGCAGCCGACCAATAACGATGCATCGGCCGTCCCTCCTGTGGCCGGCCAGGCTCCGCGCCCAGCCGCAAGCCCTCGGCGCGCCCTAGCTCATGGTCAGGGCCATCACGGCCTTCTGCACGTGCAGGCGGTTCTCCGCCTCATCATACACCACCGAGCGCGGGCCATCGATGACCTCGTCGGTCACTTCCAGGTTGCGGTCGGCCGGCAGGCAGTGCATGTAGATGGAGTCGTCCTTGGTCAGGTCCATGCGCCGCTGGTCGGTGATCCATCCTCGGTAGCGCTCGATGAGCGCCTTGCCTTCGTCCGGGCTGGCGGCCGTCAGCAGCGGCCCCCAGGATTTGGGGTAGACCACGTCGGCGCCCCGGAACGCCTCGTCCATGTCGTCGGTTACGTCGAAGCCCACGTGGAATCTCTTGGCGTTGGCGCGGGCCTCCTCCATGATGTCGGGCATGAGCTGGAACTCCGGCGGGTGGGCCAGCACCACGTCGCAGCCGAAGCGGGTGAGCTGCAGGATGAGGGACTGGGGCACGGAGATCGGCTTGCTGTAGGAGGCAGCGTAGGCCCAAGAGACCACCACCTTCTTGCGCCGTAGGTCTCGGCCCTTCTTCTCGATGATGGTCATGAGGTCGGCCAGGCACTGGAACGGGTGGTAGACGTCGCATTGCATGTTCAGCACGGGCACGCGGCTGGCCCGGGCCACCTCGTTGATGTAGCGGTTGCCGAACTGCCAGTCGCACTGGCGGATGGCGATGCCGTCGAAGTAGCGGCCGAAGATCTCGCCGATCTCCTTAGCGGTGTCGCCGTGGGCGATCTGCGTCGTGTCGGCGTCAATGAAGGCGGCGTGGCCGCCAAGCTGGGCCATGCCCGCTTCGAACGAGCCGCGGGTGCGCGTGCTGGTGATGAAGAACAGCATGGCCAGGGTCTTATCCCGCAGGTAGGGGTGGGGAACACCCATGGCCCGGGCCCGCTTCAGCTCCATGGCCACGTCTAAGACGGTCTCCACCTCATCCTTGCTGAAGTCCAAGTCGCCGATCAGGTCACGACCGCGCAGGTAGCTCTGCATGGCGCACGCTCCTTTCGGCCCCCCTAGAGGGGATCGATCTGGGCCAGCAGCCAGGGCAGGAGGGCGTAGAACTCCGTGGCCTTGACCAGGTCGTCCAGCGGCACGCAGTCCCGCACGGTGTGGGCGGTCTGCTCATCGCCGGGGGCGAACCCGATGGCCGGGATGCCGGCCACGCCCACCCAATAGGTGCCGTTGGTGGAGAAGCTCCACTTGCCGCTGGGGGCGTCGGCCAGGCCGATGCGCCGGCGGGTCTCTTGCCCCGCCCGCACCAAGCGGTGGTCCGCCTCCAGGGCCCAGGCTGGGAAATACTTGTCTACCGACAGAGTGAAGCCGGTGTAAGACGGCTGCTCGTAGCGGGGCACCTGGACGGTGACCGTGCCCCTGTCTGCGGCGGGGATCAGCGCCTGGACCTCACCCATCACCTGTTCCCTGGCCTCGCCGAAGGTCATGCGGCGGTCGATGCAGATGGTGGCCTTGTCGGGCACCGCGTTGACGGAGGGGGTGTGGACGTGCATGTCGGTGACGGTGATCTTGCCATGGCCCAAGAACGGGTGGTCGCCCAAGGCGGGCTCCATCTCGCGGACGCCGGCGATGACCGGCAGGAGCTTGTAGATGGCGTTGTCGCCCAGGTGGTTGGAGGCTGCGTGGGCCGAGACCCCCTTGGCCACCACGTGCATCTCCAGCCGCCCCTTGTGGCCGCGGAACACCTGCATGCGGGTGGCCTCGCCGATGCAGACGTAGTCTGGCCGCACGGCCGGGTCTGCCTCAACGAAGGCCTTGGGGGCCAGGCCATCGCACCACTCCTCCATGTTGCCGAAGTAGTAGACGGTCCAGCCGTCCAACAACCCCAGGTCCCGGGCCAGGGACAGGCCGTAGACCATGCCCGGGGTGCTGCCCTTCTCGTCGCCAGCGCCGCGGGCATAGAAGACGCCGTCTTCCACCTTGCCCTCGAAGGGGTCCCACGCCCATGCGTTGGGGTCGCCCACGCCCACTGTATCGATGTGGGAATCGTAGACGAGGACCCGGGGGCCGTGGCCGATGCGCCCCAGGGTGTTGCCCATCTTGTCGTAGCGCACCTCATCGTAGCCCAACCAGCGCATCTCGGTCTGGATCCGTTCGCCCACCGGCCCGATCATAGAATGCATGGAGGGGATGGCGCAGATCTCCCGCATGAACTGGACGATGCGCTCGCGGTAGCGATAGACGCTCTGCTGAAGCTTCTGCACGTGGCCCATGGGGTCCTCCTCTTCATCGGGCCGGCGTTGGCCAGGCGTTGTTGAGCAGGCCGTTGCCTATACAGGCGATGTCAGCAGCGCTGCAGCATCCCACGCCCGGTCTCTTGCCGGATGCCCGATTCGGCAATGCAGGACAACGGCTGCAGTACTCTCACAAGGCGGTGTGAGTTGTGGTCAGTTGGGCGAGTGCAACCCCTCCAGATCGAAGTTGCCGCTGTTGAACTCCACCAATCGCACCCAGTCGATCGCACCGAACTCGTCGCAGAACCGCTCGATGAACAGTCCGGTGAACCGATTGATCACCTTGGCCTTCTCGGCGGCGAAGAAGTCGTTGTGTTCTCTGGCTCGATAGCCAATGGGCTCAATGATGTCTGTGTAGAGGGCCTTGTTGCCGCTGATCAGGTACCAGAAGTTCTGTCCGACGACCTGTTGATAGCCTCGCAGGTAGCTTGTCTTGGTCTTGCCATAGCAGATGCCCAGAACCGGCTGTACGTTGGCGGCGTGGCGCGACTGCTTGATCCTCTTGACCGCCTCCTGCAGGTCCTGTTCCAGCCAGCGTTTCTGAGAGCTATTTCCCCAGCGGGTGCCCGACTTGATGGAGACAACGTAGTGAACGCCGTCGCTGATGAACTCCAGGTCGACGCCGGGGGCCGATGACTTGTGTCCGTTGCAGGTCTTGCCGGCGATGAAGATGGCCAGGTCCTCAAGGAAGTCGCCGAAGAGCTTCTCCTCCGAAGAGGAAAGGAGGGCATCCAACAGGCTGGTGATCAGTTCGCTGGCCGTGGCGAGGTTCTTGGCCCTGAAGAGGTAGGGGTTCTTGCTGAGCAGCGAGGGGAGGCGCAGCTCCGACAGCGTGCTGATTCTCCGTTGATGGAACTCCACGATGTTCTGGTTCACATACTCGCAGACCTCGGCCAGGTCTAGGGGGGTCATGGCGCCGCTTTCTCCGCCGAGCCCAACGATGATGGCGAATACTCGCCGGATGCCTCGGCGACGATGGGCAACTGCATCTGCGTCTCCGAGATGCGCCGGCGAGCCAAGGCCACGTAGTCAGGGTTAAGGTCGATGCCTACAAAGCGCCGTCCCAGTTGCAGAGCAGCAAGCGCCGTGGTGCCGGAGCCGATGAAGGGGTCCAGCACCACATCTCCGGGCAGCGTGAACAGCTTGATGAACCAGCTGGGCAAGGCTAGGGGGAAGGCAGCGCTGTGATCCCGATTGGCGCACTCCGTGGCCAAGTGCAGCACGTTGTTGGGGTAGACCTTCTCGCGCCCCAGCCAGTTGGAAACGTTCTTGCCGAAGCCGCTGCCTACCTTCGATTCGTCTCGGGTACGGTCTGTCTCCGACAGGTTGGCCAGGCGCTCTCTGGACCATTCCCC
>JAAYZY010000343.1 GCA_012514615.1 Chloroflexota bacterium
CTTATCGCGGCGAAACCGGTCGAACCACTCCGCGTTGGTCACCACGTAGCCGATGAACCACGATTCCAGGCCCACGCCGGGGAACGCTTCGCCGATGAGTACGGCCTGCTTGTCCATGCCCGGCTCGTTCCAGAGGGAGACGTATCCCTTGACCCAGGGGGCCAGCCCCTGGTCCCAGATCACCGCGGCCCCGTGCTCCCGGGCCAGTGTGGCGATCTCGGCCACGGCCACGGCATCGAACATCGCACCGCTGAGGCGCACCGGCGATTCCAGGTAGAGCACCTTGGCCCCGCCGGCCAGGGCCTTCCGGATGCCGGCCAGGGTGGGCAGGTAGCCGACGGCGGCGTCGCAGGGCAGCGGCTCTGTCGCCCTCAGAGGGCGGATGCCCAGGGCCTTGCGCGCCCCCGGGTGCACCACCTGCGGCAAGGCCACTGGGCCCAGCAGTTCGCCCAGGATCTGGATGGCCAGGTAGCGCGTCTCCTGCATCCCGGCGGAGACCAGCACGTTGGCTGCCTCCACCGACAGGAGGCCAGCACCCTGCATGGCGGCGGCCAGGGCTTGGCGCAGGGGAGCCATCCCCGGCACGTCGACGTAGTGGGTTTCGCCCCCGTAGAGGGCCGGGGTCACATAGTCGGCAACCGCTGGGTCGATGGGCATGGTGGGTTGCTCGACGCTGAGGTCCTTGGGGTGGCCTGGAGCCACTGGCAGGGCCGGGGCCAAGAGCAGCTCGTTGGCGATGTGTCGAGCAAGGATCCCCTGTTTCGTCTTGGATGTGGACATGAGCATCCTACCTCCATGGAACCGAACGGATAGTGGGTGGGATCGGCCGCAAGACAACGGCCAGACGCCCGCGCGACGGTGTGGGGGGTGTGCGGCGGCGTCTGACCTCAGCGCTCACGCCGTCACTGTCGAGGATGGTCGGCAAGCCTGTCGCTGGCATTATAGCGTCGCTGCGGGGGGGCGTCAAACGGTCTGCCGGGGCGCCCCGCTTCCAGGGGGCAGATGTCAGCTTCTTCGGGGGTGCTTGTCGGGCAAGCTCTTGACGACATGGAGTATAATGTGAGCAGCAGGGGCGAGGGCCCCTGGGTCGGCCCAAGGGCGCACACAGGAGGGAACCCCATGGCTATTCTGGATCGTCTGAGCACAATCCTGAAATCCAACATCAACGACCTGCTGGACAAGGCAGAGGACCCGGAGAAGATGATCTACCAGCTTCTCCGGGACATGGAAGAGGAGCACGACAAGGCCAAGAACCAAGTGGCCGAGTCCATGGCCCAGGAGAAGAAGCTGCAGCGCGAGCTGTTGGCCGCTTCGGCCTTGGTGGAGGAATGGCACGTCAAGGCCGCCACAGCCCTGCGCGCCAACGATGAAGCCTTGGCCAAGGAGGCGCTGGCCCGCAAGCTGGCCCACCGCCGCCGCGCCGAAGCTCTGGAGAAGGCCTTGGAGGACCAGACCCAGGCGGTGACCAAACTCAAGGAACAGCTTCACGCCTTGGACGCCAAGATCGAAGATGCCCGCCGCCAGAAGGAGATCCTCTTGGCCAGGCGCAAGCGAGTCGAGGCCGAGAACCAGATCCGCAAGACCATGTCCAGCCTGACCTATGCCGAAGACGCTTTCGTGGCCTTCGAGCGCATCAAGGGGAAGATCGACGACCAAGAGGCGGTGTTGGATGCCCTGCGGGAGATGGAACAGGAAACCAGCCTGGAAGCCCGCTTCGACAAGCTCAAGGCTGACCAGGAGCTGGATGACGAACTGGCTGCCCTGCGAGGTGAACTGGGCGGCAGCGCCAGCTAGACGTGGCCCGCGCGGCCTGGGCGCCGACCGGCAGACCTCCCAGGGATGGCCTGCCGGTCGGCGGCCTTGCGTCGGGCGCGCCCTGACCACGGAGACCCCATGACCCGCCACCCGCCTCTGCCATCAGTGCACGAGTGCCTAGCTCTTCTGCAAGAGCAGGGCGCTCCCATCGGCCTGCTGCGGCATTGCCAGGCCGTGGCCCAGGCTGCCTTCTGCATGGCCACCTGGCTGCAGGCCCAGGGAGAGGCCGTCGACCCCCTGCTGGCTCATCGCGGCGGCCTGCTGCACGACCTGGACAAGATCAGCGCCCAACGCCAAGGGCGCACCCACGGCCACCTGGGAGCGGAGATCCTGCGCCAGCAAGGCTACCTCGCCCTGGCTGAGATCGCCCAGCGCCACCTCATCTCGTCGCTCCTCCAGGACGACGACCGCCCCCGCACCTGGGAAGAGAAGCTGGTCTACTACGCTGACAAGGTGGTGGAAGGGGACCAAGTGGTGCCCGTGCCGCAGCGGATGGCAGCCCTGGCCCTGCGTTACCCCACCCTGCAGGCGACGCTTCAGCGCTGCGAGCCCATGGTGCTGGCCCTGGAGGCGGAGATCTGCGCCCAACTCGGCCTCTCGGCTGCGGAGCTGCATCGCCGACTGCAGCGCGGCTGCTCGCCCTCAGCCTAACGCCCTCTCCACATCCCTCGGCCCCTCCCGCCCTTCGGGCAGCCGAGTTCCCTCTCGCTTGGCGCGCCATGATAATAATCCCTACCATATCTCCTGCCACAAGCACTTGACAAGACGCTGTTGCTGTTGTATAATCTCTTGTGCATAGGTGCTTCCTTACATCTGAAGGAAGGGGGAGTTGGACTGTGGATCACAAGGCAAAGCGACTGCTGGCCATCGTTCGCATCGCCCTGGGGTGGACGTTCCTGTGGGCGTTCGTGGATAAGCTCTTTGGCCTGGGGCTGGGCACGGCGGCGGAAAACGCCTGGCTGGCTGGGGGTTCCCCCACCGCCGGCTTCCTCAAGTTCGGTACGGCGGGGCCGTTGGCCGGCGTCTACGCCGGCATCGCTGGCCACCCCTTGGTGGATGGCCTCTTCATGTTTGGGCTCTTGGCCCTTGGCGTGGCGCTCATCCTGGGCCTGGGCATGCGGCTTGCCTCCCATGCCGGCGCGCTGCTCATGCTTCTCATGTGGTCGGCCCATCTACCGCCGACCACCAACCCGCTGGTGGACAGCCACATCATCTATGCCCTGGTGCTGCTGGTGCTGGGCGTGACCCAGGCCGGCCACACCTGGGGCCTGGGCCGCTGGTGGGAGCAGCAGGTCCAGAGGCTGCCGATCCTGAAGTAGCAGGCTCTGGGCAGCTTGCGTTCTGGTCGCCTGGCAAACGAAAGCGCCCCACAGGCCAAGCCTGTGGGGCGCTTTGTCTGGCGGAGGTCAGGCGGGGTGCTTTCCCCCTAGGGGATGCACAGGCGCTGCCCCACCCAGATGTAGTTGGGGTTGGTCAGGCCGTTGGCGGCCATGATCTGGCTGATGCTCACCCCGTAGCGGAAGGCGATGCTGGAGAGCGTCTGCCCGCAGGTCACCACGTGGGTGTAGCGGCAGCCGCTGGCTGGCGGGTCCACGGGGTAGCTGGCGCCGCGGCTCTGGCGGTTGTAGAAGGTTACCGAAGCGCAGCTCCCGTCGGCGGTCGGCCGCAGGTAGACCTTCTGGCTGGTCCAGCTTACCGGCGCCCACCCGTCTTGCATCACCTCTTCCAGCACATACCAGCCGGGCATCAACTCGCCGAAGCGCACGAAGCCCACGCCGTTGGTAAGAGCGGTCCGCACATCGGTGCCGCCGTCCTGCTTGAGGCGGATCTCCCAGTTGGGCAGGCCCACGAAGCCGTGGATATC
>JAAYZY010000344.1 GCA_012514615.1 Chloroflexota bacterium
AACAGGTGGTGGATAACGCCCTCACGGCCCGCAAGCGGCTGGGCGATTCCATGCTGGGCGTAGTCATCAACGTGGTGCCCCGCCCGCGCATGGAGTTCGCCGAGACGGTGATCCGCCCGTTCTTGGAGGCGCACAACGTGCCGGTCTTCGGCATCTTGCCGCAAGAGCGCCTGCTGCAGTCTCTCAGCGTGGGCGAGATCCACGAGGCTCTGGGCGGCGACATGCTCTGCTGCCACGAGCGCACCGACCAACTGGTGGAGCATCTCATGGTGGGCGCCATGAGCGTGGACTCAGCGCTGACCTACTTCCGCCGCAAGCCCAACAAGGCGGTCATCACCGGCGGCGACCGACCGGCCATCCAACTGGCTGCTCTGGAGACCTCCACCCGCTGCCTGATCCTCACCGGCAACATCCAGCCAAACCCCATCATCCTGAGCCGGGCGGAGGAACTGGGCGTGCCCATGATCATGGTGCCCTACGACACCCTGACCACGGTGGAGATCATCGAGCGCTTCTTCGGCAAGACGCGCTTCCACCAGGGCAAGAAGATTGCCGCCCTGTCGGAGCTGCTGGAGCAGCGCCTAGACTGGGGTCGGCTCTACCAGGCGCTGGGCATCAAGGCCAAGAAGTAGCCGCAGCGCCGGCATCGTTCCAGACCAACACTGCCCGTCGGTTCTTTGCCGACGGGCAGTTTGCAGGGCGGCCCGGCCGGGCAGGCCCCGGCCGCCGCAGCCTTGGCTGTGCCATTTCCCCAATGGAGGAGCTTCACCATGTACATCGAAGAGATCAGGGCCCGGGAGATTCTGGATTCGCGGGGCAACCCCACCGTTGAGGTGGAGGTGGTGCTGGATAGCGGCGACGTGGGCCGCGCGGCGGTGCCGTCTGGCGCGTCCACCGGCAGCCACGAAGCGCTGGAGCTACGGGACGGCGACGGGCGATACGGCGGCAAGGGCGTGCTGAAGGCCAAGGAGAACGTCCAGACGACCATCGCCCAGGCCCTGCTGGGCTGGGACCCGCTGGACCAGGTGGGCCTGGACCGTCAGCTCATCGCCCTGGACGGCACGGCCAACAAGGGCAACCTGGGGGCCAACGCTACCTTGGGCGTCTCCCTGGCGGCGGCCAAAGCCGCGGCGGCGGCGCTGGGGCTGCCGCTCTACCGCTACCTGGGCGGCGTCTACGCCCACACCTTGCCGGTGCCGCTGATGAACATCCTCAACGGCGGCAAGCACGCCACCGACGGCCCGGACTTCCAGGAGTTCATGGTGGCGCCGGCCGGCGCGCCTACCTTCGCGGAGGCGCTGCGCTGGGGCGCGGAGACCTACCACGCCCTGCGGGGAGTGCTGAAGAGCCGCGGCTACAACACCACCGTGGGCGACGAGGGCGGCTTCGCGCCCTCGCTGCACAGCAACCAAGAGGCTGTGGAGCTGATCCTGGAGGCCATCGGCAAGGCAGGCTACAAGGCCGGCGAGGAGATCTGGATCGCCCTGGACCCCGCGGCCAGCGAGCTGTACGAAGGAGGCCAGTACCACCTGCACCGCGAAGGCCGTACCCTGAGCGGCCGGGAGATGGTGCGCTTCTGGG
>JAAYZY010000345.1 GCA_012514615.1 Chloroflexota bacterium
CACCGAGATGCAGCGCTGGCTGGCCCAGTTCAGCGAGCTCCTTTCGGCCCGCCTGTGACCGCGAGAGAGAGGAAACCGTGAGAGTCATCGGAACCGCCGGGCACGTGGACCACGGCAAGTCGACCCTGGTCTTGACCCTCACCGGCATCGATCCAGACCGCCTGCAGGAAGAGAAGCAGCGGCAGATGACCATCGACCTGGGCTTCGCCTGGCTCACCTTGCCCAGCGGCGAACGGGTGGGCATTGTGGACGTGCCTGGGCACAAGGACTTCATCAAGAACATGCTGGCCGGTGTGGGCGGGATCGACGCTGCGCTCTTGATCGTGGCCGCAGACGAAGGGGTGATGCCCCAGACGCGAGAGCACCTCTTCATCCTGGACGTGCTGCAGGTGCGCCACGGCGTCGTGGCCCTGACCAAGATCGACATGGTGGACGACCAAGACTGGCTGGAGCTGGTGGAGGCCGACTTGCACGAGGTGCTGGAGGCGACCACGCTGCACGACGCGCCCATCGTTCACGTCTCCGCCAAGACCGGCCAGGGCGTCCCGGAGCTCATTGCCGCCCTGGACCAGGTGCTGCAGGCAGCGGCGCCGCGGCGCGATGTGGGGCGGCCCCGCCTGCCGGTGGACCGCATCTTCACGGTGGCCGGCTTCGGCACCGTGGTCACCGGCACCTTGGTGGACGGCAGCCTGCAGGTCGGCCAGGAGGTGGAACTGCAGCCATCGGGCGTGCGCACCCGCATCCGCGGCCTGCAGAGCTACAAGCAGAAGGTGGATCTAGCCCAGCCGGGGAGCCGTGTGGCCGTGAACCTGGTGGGCTCGCCCCGCGAACAGGTGGCCCGGGGTGAGGTGCTCACCACGCCGGGCTGGCTGCGGGCCACCCGCCTGGTGGACGTGTGGCTGGAGTACCAGTCTGAGACGCTGGCGCCCCTGAAGCACGGTCAACCGGTTGAGGTCTTCTGCGGCTCGGCCGAGTCGCTGGGCCGGGTGCGCCTGCTGGATGCAGAACAACTTCGGCCGGGCCAAGGCGGCTGGGCCCAGCTGCGCCTGGAATCGCCCATGGCCCTGGTGCGCGGCGACCGCTTCATCATCCGCCGCCCCTCCCCCAGCGAGACCGTCGGCGGGGGGCTGATCGTGCAGCCGCACCCTGCCCGTATGCACCGCCGCTTTCAGGCGGCCACCGTTCGGGCGCTGGAGGTGCTGCGTCAGGGGTCGCCAGAGGAACTGCTGCTGCAAGCCGCAGAACAGGCCGGGCCCCTGCCGGTGCGTGACCTGGTGGAGCGAGCTGGCCTGGGCAAGGACGAGACCCTAGTGGCGCTGGACGCTCTGCTGGCCGACGGCCGCATGCGTCCCCTGAGCCCCGAGCCAGACCAACCGGCCACGGCGGCCGACCTGGCTGCGGCCGGCAAGTTGGTGCTCTCCCGAAGCACCTGGTTGGCCATGGGCGAGAAGCTGGAAGCGCTGTTGGAGGCCTACCACCGAAGCAACCCCCTTCGTCAGGGGATGCCCCGGGAAGAACTCAAGAGCCGCTTGGGCCTGTCGCCTCGGCTCTTCGCCGAGGCCCTGGCCGTGGCCGCCCAGGAAGGGCGTGTGGAGCTCACAGAGACCACCGCACGCCTGCCCAGCCACCAAGTGTGCTTCAGCCCCCAGCAGGAGCAGGCCATCGCCGATCTGCTGACGCGCTTCCAGCGTCAGCCCTACGCGCCGCCGCCGGCGCCAGAGGCCGAGGCTGCCCTGGGCCCCGACCTGCTTAGCGCCCTGGTGGAGCAAGGCCGCCTCACCCGCCTGAGCGACGACGTGCTGCTGCTGCCGGCCACCTACGAGGAGATGACTGCCAAGATCGTAGACTACCTCAAGGCCAACGGCAGCATCACCGTGGCCCAGGTGCGGGACCTCTTCGACACCAGCCGCCGCTACGCCCTGGCCCTCCTGGGCCACCTGGACGAGAAGCGCGTCACCCGGCGGGTGGGCGACGAGCGGTTCCTGCGCTGAGTCCGCCGATGCGCATCGCCATCAACGGCTGGTTCTGGGATGAGCCAGGCACGGGGAGCGGGCAGTACCTCCGCCACCTGGTGGAGGCGATGCTGCAACAAGCGCCGCACCACGACTACCTGCTGGCCCTGCCCCGCCCGGCCGCCGGGCCCACGCCCCAGGGCATGCGCGTTGTGACGCAGCCGGCGGCTGCGGGCCACTGGGGCAAGCTCTGGTTCGAACAGGCGGCCTTCCCGCGGCTCTGCCGCCGCCTGCAGGCCCAGGCGGCCCTGGTGCCCTACTGGGCTTCCCCCCTTCTGCCGACCTGCCCTACTCTGGTGACGGTGCACGATCTGATCCCCCTTCTGCTGCCGGCCTACCGCGGCGGCGCCTTGGGCGCGCTCTACCTGCGCCTGGTGAGCGCGTCGGCGCGGCGCGCCCGCCTGGTCCTCACCGACTCTGAGGCGTCGCGGCGAGACATCGCCCGCCGCCTGGGTATCCCAGGGCAACGCCTGCGGGCCATCCCCTTGGCCGCAGACCAGCGCTTCCACCGCGTCAGCGATCCCGCCCTGCGGGAGTCGGTACGGCGGCGGTACGGCCTACCGGCCCGCTTCATCCTCTATCTGGGCGGCTTCGACCAGCGCAAGGGTGTAGAAACCTTGCTGCAGGCCTTTGCGCGCTGGCCGATCAGCGTCGGCCAGGGCCCCGACGCGCCGTGCCTGGCGCTGGCCGGCCGCCTGCCCACCAAGAAGTCGCCGCTCTTCCCGGACCCGCTGGCCCTGGCCGCCCAGTTGGGGTTGGGTCAGCGCGTCCTCTTCCCGGGCTGGGTGGAAGACGCCGACAAGGCGGCGCTCTACTCCTTGGCCGACTTCTTCGTCTTCCCCTCGTTCTACGAAGGCTTCGGCCTGCCGGTCTTGGAAGCCATGGCCTGCGGCGCGGCGGTCATCGCCTCCAGCGCCGCCTCCGTGCCGGAGATCGTGGGCGAGGCCGGGGTGCTGGTGCCTCCGGGCGATGCGGCCACCCTGGCCCAAGCCATGGCCGAGCTCTGGCAAGACGCCCAAGCGCGAGAGGCCTGGGGCCGACGCGCCCAGCAGCGCGCCGCTCAGTTCTCCTGGGCAGAGGCGGCTCGCCGCACCCTGGCCTGTCTGGACGAGGCCGCCGCGGACTGACAGCGCCGGCCACATTGCCGTTTGGCCCATGGTAGTGTAAGATGCCAAGCAGCACACGGAGTGAAGGCGGAGGGAAGGCCATGAACGGGCATCTCCAAAGCCGAGGCGGGCAGCCTCTGGTGGTCGTTGTCGGAGCCGCGAATGTAGACACCAAGGGCCGTGTGCCCCAGCCGCCTCTGGAGGGCACCTCCATACCGGGCGAGATCCGCACCTGCGTAGGCGGCGTGGCCCGCAACATCGCCGAGAATCTGTGCCGGCTGGGGGTGCAGGCGGTGCTGCTCTCGGCCGTGGGGGCCGATGGCTCCGGCCAGCGCATCCTCACGCAGGCTGCCTCCAACGGCCTGGATGTGAGCCAAGTGATCCGTTCGCCAGAGCACCACACGGCCGCCTACCTCACCGTGCTGGATGCCGTCGGCAAGGCCATCGTCTCCATCGACGACACGCAGATCATGGAGCTGATCACCCCCAGCTACATCTACGCCAAGCGGAGCTGGTTCCGCCGGGCAGCCATGGTGGTGCTGGACGCCAACGTGCCGCCCCGGGCCATGGAGATGGTCTTCCGGTTGACGGCGCAGTACCATGTGCCAGTCTGCGCTGACCCCACTTCCGTACCGCTGTGCGAGCGTCTGCTGCCGCACCTGGACCGCTTGCACATCATCACCCCCAACGTACCGGAAGCTGAGCGGCTCACCGGCTGCCGCATCACCCATCGGGAGAGCGGAATCCGCGCCGCGCGCCGACTGGTGGCGGCCGGGGTGCAGACCGCCATCGTCACCCGCAGCGACCGCGGCGTAGTCTACGCCACACCCAAGGTGAGCGGCCATGTTCCCGCCCTGGAACGTGAGGCGGTGGATCGCACCGGTGTGGGCGACGCCCTCACCGCCGGCGTGGTCTTCGGGCTGCTCAACAGCTTCCCCATCGACGAAGCCATGCGCCTGGGCGTCTCTGCCGCCGCTCTGGCCCTGCAGTCCCGTGAGTCGGTGCACCCCGACTTGAGCCTGGAGCGATTGTATGATGAACTGGTCATCTAGACTGGCCCCGAGCACCCCCTGCCCTACGGAAGAGGTGGCCAGGGCGCTGGCGCACAGGGAGCCGGTGGTGGCTCTGGAATCGGCGCTCATCACCCACGGTCTGCCGCGCCCCCACAACCTCACCGTCTCCCAAGAGATGGAGGAGCAAGTGCGCCTGGCCGGGGCGACCCCAGCTACGGTGGCCATCCTGGGCGGCCAGGCGCGCCTGGGCCTTACGCCTGACCAGCTAGCCGCGCTGGCCCAGCAGACCGAGGCCAGCAAAGCGAGCCTGCGCGACCTGCCGATCCTGGCCCTGAGGGGCGGCCATGGCGGCACCACGGTGGCGGCCACGGCGTGGCTGGCAGCGCGGGCTGGGGTGCGCGTCTTCGGAACCGGCGGCATCGGCGGCGTGCACCGCGGCGGGGCCAACGACATCTCCGCCGACCTGCCGGTGTTGGCGACGACGCCGCTGGTGGTGGTCTGCGCTGGGGCCAAGGCGATCCTGGACCTGCCGCGCACCTGGGAGTGGTTGGAGACCCACAGTGTGCCCATCGTCGGTTAAGGCGTGGATGAGATGCCGGCCTTCTACAGCCGGGGCAGCGGCCTGCCGGTGACCGTGCGGGTGGATACGGCAGAAGAGGTGGCCCGCCTGGCGCACCAAGCCTGGCAGATGGGCTTGCAGGGAGCCGTACTGGTCACCGTGCCGATCCCTCAGGAGGAGGAGATACCCTGGGGGCAGATGGAGGCTGAGATCGCCCGGGCGGTGGCCGAGGCCGAGGCGGCCGGCGTGGTTGGGCAAGCCATGACCCCGTTCTTGCTGACGCGTTTGGCCGAGCAGACCGGCGGCGAAAGCCTGCGGGCCAACCGCGCCCTGCTGCTGCAGAACGCCGCCGTGGCCGCCCAGATCGCCTGCTGCTTGGCCCCCCTGTTGGCGGAGCCGACAAGAAGAAGGGCGCCAGGCCAGTAGACTGGCCCAGCACCCTCGGCAACCGCTCACGAGCCGGCGCCCGATGGGTCAAGCCGTCAGCACGTCGGCCGGCAGGTCGGCCGGAACCCCTTCCGGCGCTTCCCCCTCTGGGCGTGGCTCTTTCGCGAACTCGATGGCGTCGGCGGCCAGGCGCACCACCACATGGTCGCCTGCAGCCAGTTCGCCCTGCAACAGCTTCTTGGAGAGCGGGCTTTCCACTTCCCGCTGCAGGGTGCGCCGCAGCGGCCGGGCTCCAAACTGGGGATCGTAGCCCTTCTGCGCCAGCCAGTGGCGCGCCTCCGGCTGCAGATCTAGGGTCAGGCCTCGCTCGGCCAACCGTTCGGTGATCTCCCGCATCTGCAGGTCTACGATCTGCTCCACCTGCTCCAGCGTGAGCGTCTGGAAGATGATGATCTCATCCACGCGGTTGAGGAACTCCGGCCG
>JAAYZY010000346.1 GCA_012514615.1 Chloroflexota bacterium
AGCCGAAGCTCGAAAGGTGGTCTGCCCGCAGTGTGTCGACGACAATAAGCACCACGTTGGGCAGGTTGGGGTCTGCTTCTGACAGGCGGGAGACGGCCAACCGTTCGGCCAGCAGCTGCCCCCCTTGGATCCCTGCGAAGGCCAGGAGCCCGATCCCTCCCAGCCACCGGCCGGCGCTCCGCAACAGGCGTTGAGTTGTTTGCTGGTGCGCTTGGGCCCAGGCGCAGGCTTGCCAGGCAAGGCCCAGACTGAGGATGGCGAGGGCCCACAGGGCCACGCGGCCTAGCAGGGCCAACGCCAACCAGTCGAAAAGGGCCAAGAAGACGAAGACCAAGAGCGAAGCCGTTGGGGTGGGGAGCGTCGGAAACACGGTTCCCAACAGCCCCAGCGCCAGGCCCAAAGCACCGAACAGCAGCAGGTCGACCAGCGCCGCGATCCAGATGATCTCCACCGACGAGCCGTGGAAGGTCAGCAGCCCTTGGAGCCAACCTAGGCGCTGCAGGGCCCACAGCCCGGCGCCCTCCACCAGGCCGGTGGTGATGCCCAAGGGTAGGGCCACGGCTAGGGTATCCCTCAGGGGCGAAGCTGCGCCGGAGGAGCCCGGTCGAGGCGCTCCGGTCACGTCTTGCTGCCGTTCGCCTGTGGTCATAGATACCCTAGGCCTTTCAGGCGTTCTCGGGCAACCTCTTCGTCCTCCACATCGAATCCATTGCCCGACGAAGGGCCGCCGGGGGCCAGGGGCTGACCCAAGACCATGGCCGGAATGTCTCGGAAGCTTGGGGAGACGTCCGGGGCAATCCCGCTATTGCAGAACAGGACGCCAGGCACTGCGTCGGCGTACAGGCAGTGGTCGGCCTCCCAATGGTCGTGGTTGGCTTCCAGCGTAGTCTCCCCCCACTGGCCCAGCGCCGTCTCTGGCGAGGCCCGGTAGCCCGGGGCATAGCCGACGACCAGGTCGGGGCCCAGATGAGCGAAGGGGCCGGTGAAGAGGTCTTCACGCCGGGCCACCCGGGCAACAACGTTCTGGCCATCGGGCGAGCGCCAGGCCATCAGGTCGGCGCACAGTTGGCTCCGAAGCGCCTCGCCCTGCTCAGGCGCCACAGCCCCTTGGCCTTCCCGCCCCCGCAGGTTCAGGTAGAGGCTGTTGAGGCCCACTGCGTACGCCTTGGTCTGGGCCCAGTTTGTGCTTTGCAGGCTGCCGGGCTGGCCGGGCTGTTGGGCCTGCAAGTAGCCGTGCTCCTGCAGCCAGCGGTTGAGGTGGGCTTTGCGCCGGTAGTCGGCGATGCCGTGATCGGAAAGGATCAAGATGCGGCACGGCTCCTCGGCGTCTGGAAGGCATCCCTCCAGCCTACCGACCAAGGCATCCAGCCGTTCGTACCAGGCGTAGACGATCTCCGGTTGGCTGGCCCAGAACATGTGTTGGATGCGGTCCAGAGAATCGAAGACTATGCCCACAACGCCCTCGCGGAACTGCTGTAGCTGCGCCATGGCGATGCGCTCGCGGGCCTGGTCGATGGCGTCGCACAGATCGAGGAACTGGGCGTCGTTGATGTAGCCTTCCTCGAGCGCAGTGGTGTCTTGCGGCCAGCCCATGGTCAAAAAGGGGCCCTGGTGCTGCCAGGCGTGCTTGACGAACCCAGCCGGGCTGCCGTAGTGCCAAGGGGAATGCAGGGGGTGGATCTGCACAGGCAGCGCGTACAGGGTGGGTTCTGGCTCGGCCTGCGAGAGCAGCACCCGGGTAATGGCCTTCAGGTGCAGAAACGGCCCCAGGTCGAAACTGATCTCCAAGATGGGGCTCCATCTGCCCAGGCAGAGAGTGACGGCACCGCCATCCACGCGCAGGCGCGCCGACCGGGCGCCGGTGGGCTCCAGGGAGAACGGTGCGCTGGAGGCCTGAGGGCCGTGCCGCCCCTGGCGGATCGGCCCGGGCAGCGCCCCGGCGTAGCGGCCCCGGCCCGCCCGCGTCAGCGGCAGCCTGGGGATCTTGCCGTCGCCTGGGTTTCCCGACAGGACGTCGGCCGAGAAGAACGCGCCAACGCCCCAGCGGCCCAGAAGGTCAGGCGTGCCGAGGCCGGGCAAGGTGCGCACCGGCAGCTCGGGCCGCGCTGGGAACGTGGCCGGCCACCACAGGGAGGTGGCCGGGAACCCCAGCCGGGTGGCCTCCTCGAAGAAGGTGCGGGATTTGTGTGCCGGCACGAACTGCGTGCCCAAGACCCCGTTCTTGACGCGCAGCAAGGAAAGGAACGGGGCATACGTGGCCGGGTCCCGATGGACGAAGTCGAAGATGCCGTGACCTCCGGGGTCGAGGCCGGTGGCAATGCTGGCCCAAGACACCTCGGTCTGGGGCGGGTCCGCCACGGCGAGGTGGGCATAGCCGCCGTTCTGGACGTAGCGAGCCAGGTTCGGCATCTGCCCATTTCCGCAGAGGCGTTCGAACAGGGTGGGGTCGAAGGCGTCCAAACCGATCACAAGTGCACGCATCATATCCCTGCCAAGAACCGTCTGTGCAAAGGCGGGCGCTATTGCCCCGCCGTCCCGAGCCAATAGTGGCGGCGTCGGCGCGATGTCGGCGGGCTACTGCTGCTTGCGATCATGGATGGCGCGGCGGGCACGTCCCAACAGGGCGCGGATCTGCCGCGACAGCAGAAGGGCTATCCCCGAGGCCATAGCGATGGCGGCGCCCAGCACCTGCACAAGCATGCTGCCGGTGTTGGGGTCGAAGTAGGCCAGCGCCACCGCCTCATCTGCCACGAAGATGAGTGCAGCCAACGCTCCCCACTGCACAAGCCTGTCTCTCATGATCATCACCCCCCATACCGAGGCGTATCGGGCGGACCTGGCGTCGTCGCATGGCCGCTCATCGGCCGGGCTGCCCCGCTTCCTGCGGCTGCCACGTGCGCTTCAGGCTAGGCGGGCTCGCCCCGATGGTGGGTCACGACGCCAGGGCAGCCACGATCTGGGTGGCGCACTGGTGGGCGTGGCCCACAACCGATTCTCCGTTGGTCAGAGCCGGGTAGATTTGCGCTGTGGTGACCAGGTACAGCTTCTGCACCGCTGTCTGCCACCTCGGGATCAAACTAGACGAATCGAGGCCGTGAATCGGCTCTACCCACTGCTCTCGATGCACAAGGAACTCGCGGATCGCCCCGTGCTCCAGGCCCGGGAACATGGTCTCCAGGCTGGCCAGCCAGACGCTGCGGATCTCCCCATCCGACATCTGCTGCCACCGGCTGCCTGGGGCAGTGTACTTGGGAAGGTACACCAGATGTCGGCCACCTACCCATCGGGGATCGATGTAGGTGGTGGTCTCGATCACCCCTGTGAAAGGGATGGCTTCGTCGGTGATGTTCAACGTCCAGAACCCGCTCAACGGCCGGTCCAGCACCAGCAGCGGGCAGATCAGCCCCATGTACTCCGTCTGGCCGAGCAGACGGCGATAGCTCTCGCCTGCGTCGGGGATCATCTGTCGGAAGGCGGGCAGGGCTGTGGTCGCCGCGACGGCGTCGAATCCGTGGGTGCGGCCGCCTACTTGCAGGCCTTCAGCCGCCCCGCGGTGGATGACTATTTTGTCTACTGGCGCGCCCAAGTGGATGGCGCCGCCGGCAGCCATCACCCGGCTGGCCATGGCCTCCATGAGTCCAACGTAGCCGGCCGGGAGGTAGCCCGCCCGTTCTTTCTGGTTGACCCCGCTTCGGGTGGATTTCGTTCGTACCAGACGAGCCCAGATGTAGGTGGCCGGGGTGTTGTCGAAGCTGCCATCGAACTTGGCGGCCAGGAGGGGGCGCCAGATGTTCTGGAAGGTGCGTCGGCCGCTCCAGCGGATCAGCCAGTCCTGGACGTTGACGCGCTCAAGCTGCTGCCAGTCTCTGACCTGCTGGGCATGGAGCACCGTTGCGCCCAGGCGCAGGCGGTCGACCCAGCGCAGCGGGGGAAAGCGCAGGAAGTCCACCATGTTGTCCATGGGGTGGATCTGGCCTTCGTGGTAGAACCCCATTCGGGTGTCGCTAAACGCCAGGCTCTCGGCCATCCCCAAGTCGGCGCACAACTGCCTCAGCCGACGGTCGCTGGCCAGGATCGTGTGGTAGAAGCGGTCGACTCTGGCGCCATCGGCCAGGGTCGCCTGCCGCGCCAGCCCGCCCAGTTCCGGGGCCGCTTCGAAGACTTCCACCGTGATACCTTGACGAGTGAGGAAGTAGGCCAGGGCAATCCCCGTCAGGCCGCCGCCAACGATGCCGATTCTCACTCTGCCGCTCCTTGTGCCCCGCCGAG